>NZ_JBHVET010000222.1:0-11344 GCF_042802135.1 Kitasatospora sp. NPDC057512 | reverse complement strand
CCTGGCGCAGCTGCCCGTCGAGGAGTGAGACGCCGCGCGAAGGCCCCCGGTCCGGTGCGGGTGCTCCGGGCCGGGCCTTCGCGCAGGCGCTGCGGGGCAGGGGCCTCAGGGGTTGAGGCCGCGCTGCTGGAGCCAGGGCTCCGGGTCGACCGGGGCACCGCCGCCGGGGCGGACCTCCATGTGCAGGTGCGGGCCGGTGACGTTGCCGGTCGCGCCGACCTTGCCGATCTGCTGGCCGGCGGCGACCTTGCCGGAGCCCTTGGTGATCGCGGAGAGGTGGCAGTACCAGATCTCGGTGCCGTCGGGCAGGGTCTCGACGATCCGGTAGCCGTAGGAGCCGGCCCAGCCGGCCGAGGTGATGGTGCCCTGGCCGAGCGCGTGGACCGGGGTGCCGGTGTCGGCGGCGAAGTCCAGGCCGGTGTGCAGGTTGGCCCAGTAGCGGGCGCTCTGGCCGTAGTGGGCGGAGAGCCGGTAGTCCGTCACCGGGAGGGTGAGGGCGGCGGCCTTGGCCCGCTCGGCCTCCTCGGCGGCGCGCTTGGCCTCGGCCTCCTTGGCGGCGGCCTTGGCCTCCGCCTCCTGCGCGGCCTGGAGCCGGGCGGTCTCCTCGGCGGCGGTGCGCTGGCTGTCGGCCTGGTTCTGGATGCGGGCGGCGAGCGCGAGGCCGGGGTCGGCGGAGAGGGCGACCGCCGTCTCGTCCGGGGCCTCGATGGCGGGGGCGGCGGCCGGGGTCGCCGAGGTGAAGCCGGTGGCGCCCAGGGTGGCGGCGACGGCGGTGACGCCGAGCAGCGGGGAGGTTCCGCGGGTCTGACGCGGCATCCGGTGGCGGTTGGCCTCGGCCTCCGCGGCGAAGTCCTCCGGGCCGAAGGCCTCGGGGCCGTCCGGGCCGGGGTGGTCGAGGAGCTGGGTACCGGCTGCGAAGCCGGCCGGGTGTGCCGGGGTGTGCGTCGACGCCACGGGAGGCGCGCTCCTTTCCTTCCTTCGCGCCTACCGGGTTAGCTGACGGGTTCGGAGCAGGAAGGTCTCCTACGGCCGGGCCGGAGCCCCGCCGATTCACCCCAAGGAACGTGGTTCCCCGGCTCCCTGACCTGCCCGGAGGCCGGTCGGTGGGATTAGGCGACGGCGCACGGTGCCGTCTGGGTACGGCGTTGACAACCGCGCTGCGTTATCAAACGTTAATCCTAGGAGGCTCTGATTCCAAGCCATCCGTTCGGAGCAGCCCCGGGGCAGGTGACCGGACGTCAACGAACGGTCCCTCATGCACGGCCCCATCTGAGTACGCCTACTCATGTGCGGCCCGGCCGGGCCGCAGCATCCTGACGCCATGAGCGCACCGATGCAGACCCGCACCACGGCCGCCTACTACCTCCAGGCCGTCCTGTCCTTCGCCCTGTCGGGCACCGCCCTCGCCGTGGGGATCGTCTACCTGCCGGTCGGCGGGTGGACCCGGGCCTTCCTCGGGCTCGGCCTCCTCTTCACGGTCAGCTCCGCGTTCACGCTGGCGAAGGTGATCCGGGACCGGCAGGAGTCCAACGACATGGTCACCCGGGTGGACCAGGCCCGGCTGGAGAAGCTGCTCAGCGAGCACGACCCGTTCAAGGTCGAAGGGGTCTGACCGCACCCTCCCCTCCTCTCCGTCGCCGCCGTCGCCTCTGTCGCCTCTGCCGCCTCTGTCGCCCGACCCGCTTGACGGCTAAGGCTATTAGCCTTAGCTTTATGGCTATCGGCAGTAACACCGACGCCCCGCACCGGCGGCCCGAGGAGGACCCCCATGAACGGCACCATCACCCCGAACACCCGGTACCTCACCGTTCCCGGCGGCCGGATCGCCTACGACGACACCCGGCAGGGCGACGGCGCCCCCGTCGTCCTGCTCCCCGGCATGCTCGACAGCCGGGCCGCGTACCGGCACCTGCGCCCGCTGCTCGTCGCCGCCGGCCACCGGGTCGTCACCATGGACCTGCGGGGCTTCGGCGAGTCCTCGATCACCTGGGACGACTACGGCCCCGCCGCCCTCGCCGGCGACGTCCTCGCCCTGCTCGACCACCTCGGCATCGAGCGCGCCGTCCTCGCCGGGAACTCGTACACCGGGGCGACCGTCGTCAAGGCCGCCGGGGACGCCCCCGAGCGGGTCGCCGGGATCGTCCTGCTCGACGCCTTCGTCGAGAACCCGCCGCAGGGCGCCCTGATGCGCGGCGTCATGGGGCTGATGGGCGCCGCCCTCGTCCACTGGCCGGCCGCCTGGGGCTTCTACCTGCGCCGGATGGCCTTCCCCGGCGCCAAGCCCGCCGACTTCGACACGTACGTGGACGGGCTGGTCGCCGCGCTGCGCACCCCGGGCCGGAAGACCGCCACCCGCGGGTACGTCCGCGGCGACTCGGCGCCGGTCGGCTGGACGGCCGCGGTGCGGTGCCCGGCCCTGGTGGTCATGGGCAGCAAGGACCCCGACTTCCCGAAGCCGGAGCTGGTCGCCGACCGGCAGGCCGCCGCGCTCGGCGCGCGGAAGGCGATGATCGAGGGGTCCGGGCACTACCCGATGGCCGACAACCCGGCGGCCACCGCGGACGCCCTGCTGCCGTTCCTCGCCGAGCTCGGCTGAACCCGCCCGCCCGCCGCCCGCCCCTGCCCGACCTGATCCGTACGGAGAGCCCGAACCCATGCCCCGCGTAGGACTGACCCCCGACCAGGTCGTCGACCACGCCCTCGCCCTCATCGACGAGCAGGGCGCCGAGGCCCTCACCCTGGCCTCCGTCGCCGCCCGGGCCGGGGTCGCCACCCCCTCGCTGTACAAGCACGTCAGCGGCGGCCTCGCCGAACTGCGGCGGCTGATCGCCGTCCGGGTCACCGGGGACCTCGCCGACCGGCTGGCCGAGGCGGCCGTCGGGCGCAGCGGGGACGACGCCGTCGCCGCCGTGCTGCGCGCCTACCACGCGTACGCCACCGAGCACCCGCACCGCTACAACGCCCTCCCCCAGGCCCCGCAGCCCGACGACGACCTGGCCCGGGCGGCCGCCCGGCTCGTCGGCGTGATCATCGCCGTGCTGCGGGAGTACGGGCTCGACGGCTCCGAGGCGATCCACGCCGCCCGCACCGTGCGCTCCGTCGCCCACGGCTTCGCCTCCCTCACCACGGCCGGCGCCTTCCAGCTCACCGAGGACCTCGCCACCACCCAGGACCGCCTCATCGCCACCCTCACCACCGGCCTCCGCGCCTGGCCCGCGTAAGCGGCCGGCCCCGCCCCGGAGCGGAACCCGCCCGGGCGCCGGGCGCGGGGGCGGTGGTGCCGGTGCGACGCTCCGGTCGGCCTTCGCCGGTGGGGGAAATGGGGTATCAAGGACCAGTGCCCCTGGAGCCCGCCGGCAGTCCGACCGCGCGCAGTGCGATGCGCTGCGTGCGACTGCTGCTGGGCTGCACCAGCGCGGCCGAGCTGCTCGGCACCGTGCTGGCCGAGGGCCCGGGCTGGATCACCGGCGAGGGGTCCGCGCTGTACCTGCTGGACTCCGCCGGGATGCTCCGGCTGACGGCCTCGCACGGGCTGCCGGACTGGGCGCACGAGCGCTACAGCGTGGTCGATCCGGCCGGTGAGCTGCCCGCCGCGATGGCCCTGCGGCTGCGCCGTCCGTACCTGCTCAGCCCCGAGCACACCAGCGTCGACTACCCGAACCGGAACACCGGCATGGGCACCGGGATGGTCGCCGTGATCACCCTGCCGATGGTCGTGGACGAGCGGCCGATCGGTGTGCTGGCCCTGGCGCTGGCCCACCGGGGCACCGTGCCGCGCCGCGACCTGGACGTCCTGGAGACCCTCGCCGAGGCCTGCGCCCACCGGCTGGCGCACCTGCTGGACCACGCCGACGCCCACCTCCCGTACGGCACCCGGGCGCCGTACGGCGTCCGGTTACCCGAGGGTCCGCAGGCGGCGGACGGCCGCCCCGCCGGGCTGGCCCACCCGCTGCTGTCGCTGGCCGTGCGGGCCGCCGGGCACGGGGCCTTCGAGCGCGACCTGGTCACCGGGGAGAGCTACTGGGACGCCGAGGCGTTCCGGCTGGCGGGCCGCCCGCCCGCCCCCGACGGCGCGGCCCCCGAGCTGGACCGGCTGGTGCACCCGGAGGACCTGCCGGACGTGCAGGCCGCGCTCGCCGAGGCGCTGGCCGCCGGCGGCCGGTACCGGATCGGCTACCGGGTGCTGCGGCCCGGCGGCAAGGTCGCCCGGGTCGAGGAGTCCGGCGAGGTGATGCTGGACGTGCACGGGCGGCCGGTGCGGATCGCCGGGCTGCTGGCCGAGGCCGGGCACCGGGAGCCGCCGCCGGCCGAGGAGCGGAACTCCCCGGCCGCCGCCCGGACGGCGCTGCTGCTGACGCTCACCCGGGCGCTGTCCCGGGCGGTGACCGTCCGGGACGTCACCACCGCCGTCACCGATGTCGCCCGCCCGGCGCTCGGCGCCGCCGGCATCGTCCTGGACCTGGTGGACGAGGGCCGGCTGCTGCCCGTCTCGCACACCGTGTACGGGGGCCCGCGCCGCACCGAGCTCACCCGGCTGGCGGACCTGTCCGAGTCCGTGATGCAGCGTTCGCTGGCCCGCTCCGCCCCGCTGTTCAGCGAGCCCGCCGCGGCCCGCACCCGGCGCGACCCGCTCACCCCGGCCGCCTGGGCGGTGCTGCCGCTGGTCGCCTCCGGGCAGCAGGTCGGCTCGTGCCTGATCACCTTCGCCGCCGAACGGGTGTTCAGCCGGGAGGACCGCACCCTGTACTCGGCCTTCGCCGGCATCCTGGCGCAGTCCCTGGAGCGGGCCCGGCTGTACGACACCCACCACCACCGGGCCGCCGAGCTGCAGCGGGCGATGCTCCCGCGCACCCTGCCGCAGCTGGCCGGGATCGCCAGCGCCGCCCGCTACCTGCCGAGCACCGAGGGCATGCAGATCGGCGGCGACTGGTACGACCTGCTGCGGCTGCCGGACGGCCGGATCGGGCTGGTGATCGGCGACGTCCAGGGCCACAACGCGGAGGCCACCGCGGTGATGGGCCAACTGCGCAGCGGGCTGCGGGCGTACGCGACGGACGGGCACGACCCGGCCGCCACCCTGACCCGCACCAGCCGGCTGCTGGCCGAGCTGGACACCGAGCTGTTCGCGACCTGCCTCTACCTGACCCTGGACCCGGCCGACGGCGTGCTGACCGCGGCCCGGGCCGGGCATCCGGCGCCGGTGCGGATCACCGCCGACGCCGCGGCCGTCGAGCTGGACCTGCCGGGCGGGCCGCCGCTGGGGGTGGCCCCGGAGCGGCCGTACCCGCTGGCGGTGGAGCGGCTGGCGGTCGGCGAGACGCTGCTGGCGTACACCGACGGGCTGGTCGAGGACCGCGAGGAGGACTACGACGAGTCGGTGCAGCGGATGCTCGGCGGGCTCGAACTGTGGGCGCGGCAGACCGGTCCGGGGCGGATCGGCCCGGCGCCGGCGCTGGAGCGGCTGGCCGATCTGCTCACCCTGAACGTGACCGAGCGGCGGTCCCGGCCGGACGACGTGGCGCTGCTGCTCCTGCACCGGACGGCGCCCCTTCCGTAACACCGTGCGCACAGGCCCCACACATCGCGGGACGCGATCCGGCCGACAGGCTCGATCCCGACGTTTCCCGGTGATGCCGGTCGGACCGGTCCGATGCCTCGTCAGGCGGGGGGATCGGGGTCGAACGATTGCCGATTGACGCCGAATTGACTCGATATTGACGAGATCCGGTCACTTGGCGAGATCCGTTCACACCTTCGTAGGATCATCACCCTAGAATTCGCGGCGTGACGATGACTCAGTGGTCCGTAACGGCAACCGGCGTACTCGCCGTCCTCGCCCTCGTGGCCGCCGCGCGGTACCGCGCCGTGTCCGTCACCCAGCGCGGCCGCGCCGACCGGCTGCGCGGCGAACTCCTCGCCGTCCAGGAACAGCTGGCCACCGAGCTCTCCCGCCGCGGCGCCGAACTCGCCGCCGTCCAGCAGGAGCAGGAGCACACCGCCTCCACCCAGCGGGCCTTCCTCAGCGTCGCCCGCCGGATCCTGGTGATGGCCCACGACCAGCAGGCGCTGCTGGACGAGATGGAGCGCACCCACGACGACCCGGCGCTGCTGGAGGGCCTGCTCAAGGCCGACCACGCGGCCGCCCAACAGGCCCGGCTGGCCCAGACGCTGGCCGTGCTGTGCGGCGCCCGGGCCGGCCGGCACTGGCCGGAACCGGTCTCCCTGGAGGACGTCGTCCGCGGCGCCCAGTCGCGCATCCTGCCGTTCCAGCGCGTGGTGGTGCGCAGCCGGACCGAGACCGCCGTGGTCGGCGCCGCCGCCGAGGCGCTGATCCACGCGATCGCCGAGCTGCTGGACAACGCCACCCGCTACTCCCCGCCCAGCACCCAGGTGTTCGTCACCCTGATGCCGGTGCACAACGGCGCCGTCATCGAGATCGACGACGGCGGCGTCGGCATGCCGGAACAGGCCGTCGCCAAGGCCGCCGCCGCGCTGGCCGGCGGCAGCACCCTGGAGGTCTCCCGGCTGGGCGAGGTGCCGCAGCTGGGCCTCGCCGCGGTCGGCCGGCTCGCCGAGCAGTACGGCTTCCGGGTCACCCTCAGCTCGGCGCCCTCGCCGTACGGCGGCGTGCGGGTGGTCCTGCTGTTGCCGAACGCGCTGCTCACCGAGCCGCTGCCGCCCACCGTCCCCGGCCTCGGGCCGGACGACCGGGCGTTCAACCCCGGCCCCCGGCCGGCCTCTCCCGCCGGCCACCCCCTGGTGGAGACCCCACCGCCCGGCCGGCACGCCGCGACCGGTGACACCCCTCCCCCGCTGCCCCGCCGGAGCCACCGGCGCGGCCGCACGGGCCGCCCCGCCCAGCACGCCGCTCCCCCACCGCCGCCCGCGCCGCCGTACCGCTCGGCCCGGGACGCGCAGGCGTTCATGGCGATGTTCCAGGCCGGGACCGCCAGCGGCCGTTCCGCCGCCCGGGCCCAGTCCAACCCTTCCCTTCCCGCTTCCCCCCGACTTCCCCAGCGCTCCGGAGAGTTCCATGACCACCACCCCTGATCTCGGCTGGCTGCTCGCCGACATCATCGCCGTCCCGCAGGTCCAGCACGCCGTCGTCGTCTCCAACGACGGCCTGGAGATCGGCCGCAGCGCGGGCATCGCGCGCGACGACGCCGAACGGCTCGCCGCCGCCTGCTCCGGACTGCAGTCGCTGGCCCGCGGCGTCGCGACGGGCTTCGGCGGACCGGGCAGCGCCACCCGCCAGATCATCATCGAGTACGGCGGCGGCTACCTCTTCGTCGTCGCCGCCGGGGCCGGCGCGCACCTGGCCGTGGTGGCCGGCGAGGCGGTCGACGCCGGCCTGGTCGCCTACCAGATGCAGGTCCTGGTCGAACGGATCGGCACCCACCTCACCAGCCCGCCGCGCGTCGACCACGCGGCGGGGGGCCACCGGTGAGCGGCCCGGTCCGGCCGTACGTCATCACCGGTGGGCGCAGCCGCCCCACCCGCTCCGAGCTGGCCGTGGAGAGCCTGGTCAGCGCCGTGCCCGGACCGTTAGGACTGCCCGAGCCGCCGGACCTGCCCGAGCACGAGCTGATCAACCGTGAGCACCGGCGCATCCTCGCGCTCTGCCACAGCCTGCTGTCCATCGCCGAGGTGGCGGCCCACCTGGGGCTGCCGCTCGGCGTCGTCAAGGTGCTGGTCGGTGACCTGTGGGACCTCGGCGCCGTGCAGGTGCTCCCGCCCGTCCCCCAGGCCGAACGCCTGCCCGCAACCCTCCTGGAGGAGGTGCTCGTTGGCCTCCGCCAACTCCGCTGAAGCCGTCCCCGATGCCCCGGACGCACCGGGCGCCACGGACGCCGCCGGGTCCGCCGCCGGGCCGCAGTACCTGCCCTCCTCGGTGCAGGGCGCGGTCAAGATCCTGGTCACCGGTCCGTTCGGGGTCGGCAAGACCACCCTGGTCGGCTCGCTGAGCGAGATCACCCCGCTGCGCACCGAGGAGACCATGACCGCGGCCAGCGCCGGCATCGACGACCTCACCGGTCGCGCCGGCAAGACCACCACCACGGTGGCGCTGGACTTCGGCCGGATCACGCTCAACTCGCGGCTCGCGCTGTACCTGTTCGGCACGCCCGGGCAGCAGCGGTTCTGGCCGCTCTGGGACGACCTGTCGCGCGGTGCGCTGGGCGCCATCGCCATGGTCGACCTGCGCCGCCCGGACGAGAGCTTCGACGTGCTCGGCCGGCTGGAGGAGCAGCGCATCCCGTTCGCGGTCGCGGTCAACACCTTCCCGGACACCCCGAGTTACCCGGAGGAGGAGCTCCGCTCGGCGCTGGACCTGCTGCCGGAGGTGCCGATCCTGCACTGCGACGCGCGCGACCGCCGGCAGTCCTACGACCTGCTGATCGACTTCGTCGACCACCTGCACCGCAACTCGATCCTGGAGCTCCAGGGATGACCTCCCCCGAACACCCGGGAGCCCCCGGGTGCCCCGTCGCCCACGGCGGCGGACTGCCCGGCGGGCTGCCCGTGGGCGTGCCGCTGACGCCGCTGTACGGCCCGGCCGTCGCCGAGGACCCGCACGGCCTGTACGCCCGGCTGCGCGAGCGCTACGGACCGGTCGCCCCGATCGAGCTGGAGCCCGGGGTCGAGGCCTGGCTCGTCCTCGGCTACGCCGAGCTGCTCGAACTCACCCGCAACGAGGCGCTGTTCTCCAAGGACTCGCGCCGCTGGCGGGTGCCCGCCGAGGGCCGGCTCGCGGCCGACTCCCGGCTGCTGCCGATGACCGCCTGGCGGCCCACCCTGCTCAACCTGGACGGCGCCGAGCACCAGCGGCTGCGCGCCGCCGTCTCCGACACCCTCGCCCAGATCGACCACCGCCAGCTGCGCGGGACCACCGAGGCCGCCGCCAACGGGCTGATCGACGGCTGGGGCCCGGACGGCACCGCCGACCTGGTCACCCAGTACGCGCGCCGGCTGCCGCTGCTGGTCTTCACCCAGCTGGTCGGACTGCCGGTGGAGAGCGGGCCCCGGGTGGTCGAGCTGATCAGCCACTTCGTGGACAGCAGCGCGCAGTCGCAGCGCGCCGGCCTGGAGTTCCAGGCGCTGCTCGTCGACCTGGTGCGCCGCCGCCGGGCCGCCCCCAGCGCCGACCTCACCTCCTGGCTGCTCGCCCACCCGGCCGGGCTGACCGACGAGGAGGCGGTGCACCACCTGGTGGTGCTGATGGTCGCGGGCAACGAGACCTCGATCAACTGGACCGGCAACACGCTGCGGCTGCTGCTCACCGACCGGCGCTTCCGGGCCACCCTCACCGGCGGGCGGCTGACCGTCTCCGACGCGCTGGAGGAGGTGCTCTGGCGCGACCCGCCCACCCAGAACTTCCCCGGCCGCTGGGCCACCGGCGACACCGTGCTCGGCGGCCAGTACATCAGCGCCGGCGACATGCTCGTCCTCGGCCTGGCCGCGGCCAACGCCGACCCGGCCGCGCAGGGCGTCTCGGCCGCCGCGCAGGGCTCGCTCGGCGGCAACCGGGCCCACCTCGCCTGGGGCGCGGGCCGGCACGTCTGCCCGGCCCAGCACCCGGCCCGGATCATCGTCGAGACCGCCGTCGAGACCCTGCTGCACCGCCTGCCGGACCTCCAACTTGCCGTACCGCCCAGCGAGTTGGCCTGGCGTCCGTCCCCGTGGTCCCGGGCCCTGACCGCCCTCCCGGTGCTCTACAGCGCCTTCACCCCGCCCCGCCCGCCCGCCCCCGAGAGGCCCGCATGGACACCACCGCCGAATCCGGAACCCGCGCCGAGCCCGTCAGACTCGACCCCTTCGGCCGCGACCAGCACGGCGAGAACGCCCGACTCCGCGAGGCCGGCCCCGCGGTCCTGGTGGAGCTCCCTGGCGGGGTGGTGGTCTGGGCGGTAACCCACCACGACACCCTCCAGTCGCTGCTGGCCGACCCCCGGGTCGGCAAGGACGCCCGGCTCTGGACGACCTTCCGGGAGGGACGGCTGCCGGAGGGCTGGCCGCTGCTCAACTTCGTCGTCGTCCCCGGCATGGTCACCGCCGACGGCGAGGACCACCGGCGGCTGCGCGGACTGGTCTCGCAGGCCTTCACCCCGCGCCGGATAGCCGACCTGGCCCCCGCCGTCGAGGCCCGGACGGTCGCGCTGCTGGACGGGGTCGCGAAGCTGGAGGGCGCGTTCGACCTGCGGCGGCACTTCGCCTACCCGCTGCCGATGCAGGTGATCGGCGAACTGCTCGGCCTCGGGCTGGCGGCGCAGGACGAGCTGCACGAGCTGTCCGACACCATGGTCTCCAGCTCGGCCACCCCGGCGGCGGCGCTGGCCGCGCAGCGGGGCCTGAACGCGCTGCTGGCCTCGGTGGTGGCGGCCAAGCGGGCCGAGCCCGGCGACGACCTGACCACCGACCTGATCGCCGCCCGCGACGCGGGCCACCACCACGACCGGCAGCGGCTCAGCGAGGCCGAGCTGGTGGGCACCCTGCTGCTGATGCTGGTCGCCGGGCACGAGACCACGCTCAACCTGATCACCAACGCCGTCCGCGCCCTGCTCGCCCACCCGGACCAGCTGCGGCTCGTCCTGGACGGGGAGCAGCCGTGGTCGGCGGTGGTCGAGGAGACCCTGCGCTACGACTCCCCGGTCGGGCAGTTCCCGCTGCGCTACGCGAGCGAGGACATCGCGGTCGGCGACGTGGTGATCCGGCGCGGCGAGGCGCTGCTGGCCTCGTACGCGGCGGCCGGACGGGACTCCGGGCACCACCCGGACGCGGACCGCTTCGACCTCACCCGGCAGCCCGCCAAGCACCTGTCGCTCGGCCACGGCCCGCACTTCTGCCTCGGCTCCGGGCTCGCCCGGATGGAGGCCGAGACGGCGCTGCGGCACCTGTTCACCCGCTTCCCGGGGCTGGCCCTGGCGGAGGGCCGGACCGACGAGCCGATCGCCTCGTTCGTCAGCAACAGCGTGCGCACCCTGTGGGTGACGGTCTGAGCCGACCGGTTACCTGAGGGCGGTCCGGGTCGTTCGGCAGGGCATGAAGAAACTCGCCACCCTGGCCGCCCTCACCATGGCGGGCCTCGCCCTCGCCGTCCCGGCGGCCTCCGCCACCACCCAGACCGCCTCCTCGCCGGACGTCACCGGCGGGCTCACCGACGGGCTCGAAGTCTCCCCCGGCGACCTCGCCCTGCGGACCGTGGGCAAGCTCCCGCTGGTCGGCAAGCCCGCCAACGAGATCGAGGCGATCGGGACCGGTCAGCTGGCCCACCCCGGGCTCAGCGGGCAGATCCTGAACTGATCCGGCGCTCCGCCACCGGAGCGCGGGCGGCCGGCCGACCCCCGCA
>NZ_JBHVET010000221.1:0-11357 GCF_042802135.1 Kitasatospora sp. NPDC057512 | reverse complement strand
GTCTGGGGTACAATTCCCCATAGCTCCACTCCGCATCGGCGGTAGTGGACAGCCCGGGTCGCCCGTGTCGCGGGGCTATAGCTCAGTTGGTAGAGCGCTTGCATGGCATGCAAGAGGTCTGGGGTTCAATTCCCCATAGCTCCACAGTAGTTCGGAAGGCCGTCACCCAAGGGGTGGCGGCCTTCCGGCGTTTCGGGCCCGGGCTTGCGGTTTTCCTGGTGGGCGCGCGGTCGGCGGGTGATGCGGTCGCGGGGCGCGCGCGTCGGGAGTGCGCGCTGGGAGCGTGCGTCAGGGATAGGCGCCGGGGTGGGCATCGTGCGCCCGGAGCGCGGGAGACGTGGCCCCCGGGGCGCGTGGTGCGGACCTCGGGAAACGGATTTCAGGAGCACGCCCCGGACCGTGTAAAGTAGTCGATGTCGCCGAGGGAAACGGCCGGAAACAACCGGGAACCACGGTGACGACGCAGGTCAAGGGGCTATAGCTCAGTTGGTAGAGCGCTTGCATGGCATGCAAGAGGTCTGGGGTTCAATTCCCCATAGCTCCACAGCAGTCGAGAGCCGCCTCCCGGAAACGGGGGGCGGCTCTTCGCCGTTCTGCCCGCGCCGCCGGTCCCGGCGGCCGGAATCCCGCTACCGTCGTGCCATGGCCGATCTGGAGCGAAGGCGGAACGAGGAACTGGCCCGGATACTCCACCAGCTCGGATGGAGTCCGGAACGGCTCGCCCGCGAGGTGAGCCTCGCCCTGCCGCCGGGCCTCGCCATCAGCTCCACCGCCCCGTACAAGTGGCGCGACCGCGGCATGGTGCCGCGCAGCCCGCACGACCAGGCGGTCTGCGAGGTGCTCAGCCGCACCCTCGGCATCGCCGTCACCTACGAACAGCTCTGGGGCCGGATGGGCGGCCACCGCGGTGCCAAGATCCTGTCGCCCCGGCTGCTCACCGACCCGTGGACCGCCGACACCGCCCAGACCGCGCTGCGCGAGGCCGCCACCGACGCCGGCCCGGTGCGCCTCACCGACCTGTTCCGCGGCGCCGACCTCGACCAGGCCGCCGCCCGCCTCGACTCCCCGCCGCCGCCCGTCGGCGGCGGCGAGGGCGCGCTGCGCGTCGAACCCGGCCTGGCCGGCGAACTCGGCCTGTCCTACCGCAGCAAGCAGAAGCTCGAACGGGCCTGCGGCGGCGGCCTCGTCCTCGGCCCCGTCCGGGCCGAACTCGCCATGCTGGCCAAGCTGCTGGAGCTCGGCGCGTACGACGAACGGCTCGGCCGCGAGCTCTACGGCACGGCCAGCAGACTCGCCCGGCTGGCCGGCTGGGCCGCGTACGACCTCGGCCACGACGCCGCCGCCCAGCGGGCCTTCGTCGCCGCGCTGCGCGCCGCCCATGTCAGCGGCGACCCCCGGCTCGGCGTCGCGGTGCTCGGCGCGCTGGTCGTGCTCGCCACCCAGGGCACCGGCGGGCGCGGGCTGGACGCCGTCTCCGCGCTGGTGACCGCCCTGGACACCCACGGCCCCGCGCTCAGCCCCGTCGCCCGGGCCCGCCAGTACGGCCGGCTGGCCGGCGCGTACGGCCGCCGGGGCGAGGCCGAACGGGCCGAGGCCGCCGCCGCCCGCGCCTTCGCCGAACTGGACGGCCTGCCCGGTAGCGAGGAGGTCCGGGCCGACCTCTCCGGGATGGTGGGGGAGGGGCGGCTGGCGCTCGGCCAGCACCGGCTGGCCAAGGTGCTGCTCGCCGAGGCCGTGGCCGGCCTCGGGCCGGGACGGGCCCGTACCAAGACGCTGCTGATGGTGCGCCTCGCCGAGGCCCACCGCCGGCTCGGCGACCAGCGGGAGGCGGCCCGCACCGCCTCGCTGGCGCGCTCGCTCGCGGCGGGGATGCAGTCCGAGCGGGTGGCGAAGGCGCTGCGGGAGTTCGACGCGGCGGGGCGGGTGGCGGCGCGGTAGGGCGGGGCCGGGTCGGGCCGGGTCGGGCCGGGGCGGTGCCGTACGGCTCCGGCGGTCCCGCGACGGCCCGGTGCGGCCTCGTGCGGTTCTGCGGGCTCGCTGCGGCTCGGCGGGGCTCCGTGGGGCCTTGTGCGGCCCCGTGCGGCTCTGTGCCGCCGTCCTGGCGGTATACCCCGCAGCCCGTCGACCCGCTTGCGGTACCCTGAGCCCATGCGAACCGTGCGCCTGCTCCTTAGCCGGCCGCGCTGACCAGGACCGGCTGAGCCTTCGGGCGGTGCCGGAGTCGGCGTGGCGTCCCCTCCTGCGAGGGGATTTTTTGTTTTCCGCCCCCCCGACCCCGTCCCGGGCCGGGTCCACGGGCCGGCCGCCCGCGCGGTTCGCCAACCGACACCGATGGAGCTTGAAGGACCATGAGCGAGACGACCCCTGCGTCCGGCGCGGCCGAGACCGCGACCGAGCCGTTCCGGTACAGCGCTGCGCTGGCGGCCGAGATCGAGTCCCGCTGGCAGGACATCTGGGAGAAGGAGGGCACCTTCCACGCCCCCAACCCCACCGGTGCGCTGGCCGACCCGGCGGCCGGCGACGTCGCCGCGAAGCCGCACAGCTTCATCATGGACATGTTCCCGTACCCCTCGGGCGCGGGCCTGCACGTCGGCCACCCGCTGGGCTACATCGCCACCGACGTCTTCGCCCGCTACCAGCGGATGACCGGCCACAACGTGCTGCACACGCTGGGCTACGACGCCTTCGGCCTGCCCGCCGAGCAGTACGCGGTGCAGACCGGCACCCACCCGCGGGTCTCCACCGAGGCCAACATCGCCAACATGCGCCAGCAGCTGCGCCGGCTGGGCCTGGGCCACGACCCGCGCCGCTCGATCTCCACGATCGACCCGGAGTACTACCGCTGGACCCAGTGGATCTTCCTGCAGATCTTCAACTCCTGGTACGACGCGGACGCCCGCAAGGCCCGCCCGATCGCCGAGCTGGTCGCCGACTTCGAGTCCGGCGCGCGTGAGCTGCCGGACGGGCGCGCCTGGGCCGGGCTGACCGTCGCCGAGCGCGACGAGGTGCTGGGCGAGTACCGCCTGGCCTACGCCAAGGAGGTGCCGGTCAACTGGTGCCCGGGCCTGGGCACCGTCCTGGCCAACGAGGAGGTCACCGCGGACGGCCGCTCCGAGCGCGGCAACTTCCCGGTGTTCAAGTCCAACCTGCGCCAGTGGATGATGCGCATCACCGCGTACTCGGACCGGCTGATCGAGGACCTGGACCTGCTGGACTGGCCCGAGGCCATCAAGCTGCAGCAGCGCAACTGGATCGGGCGCTCCGAGGGCGCCCGGGTCGACTTCGCGGCCCCCGGCGACCAGAAGATCACCGTCTTCACCACCCGGCCCGACACCCTGTTCGGCGCCACCTACATGGTGCTGGCCCCCGAGCACGCCCTGGTCGACTCGATCGTCCCCGCCGCCTGGCCCGAGGGCGTGCCCGCCGAGTGGACCGGCGGCGCCGCCACCCCCGCCGAGGCCGTCGCCGCCTACCGCGCCACGGCCGCCGCCAAGTCGGACGTCGAGCGGCAGGTCGAGGCCAAGGTCAAGACCGGTGTCTTCACCGGCGCCCACGCCGTCAACCCGGTCAGCGGCGAGTCCGTCCCGGTGTTCATCGCCGACTACGTGCTGATGGGCTACGGCACCGGCGCCATCATGGCCGTCCCCGCCCACGACCACCGCGACTTCGCCTTCGCCCGCGCCTTCGCGCTGCCGATGCGCTGCGTCGTCGAGCCCACCGACGGGCGGGGCCAGGACCCGGCCGAGTGGGACGACGCGTTCGACACCTACGACTCCGTCATCGTCAACTCCGCCCGCACCGAGGGCGACGTGTCGCTGTCCCTGGACGGGCTGAGCGTCGTCGAGGCCAAGGCCGCCGTCACCGCCTGGCTGGCCGAGCGCGGCATCGGCGAGGGCACCGTCAACTACCGCCTGCGCGACTGGCTGTTCAGCCGCCAGCGGTACTGGGGCGAGCCCTTCCCGATCGTCTACGACGAGGACGGCGTGATGCACGCGCTGCCCGAGTCGATGCTGCCGGTCGAGGTCCCCGAGGTCGACGACTACTCGCCGCGCACCTACGACGCGTACGACGCCGCCTCCTCGCCGGAGACCCCGCTGTCGCGCAACGAGGCCTGGGTCAACGTCGAACTGGACCTGGGCGACGGCGTCAGGAAGTACCGCCGCGAGACCAACACCATGCCCAACTGGGCCGGCTCCTGCTGGTACGAGCTGCGCTACGTCGACCCGTCCAACTCCGAGGCGGTCGTCGACCCGGCCAACGAGAAGTACTGGCTGGGCCCGACGGCGACCAAGCCCGCCGGCGGCGCCGACCTGTACGTCGGCGGCGCCGAGCACGCCGTGCTGCACCTGCTGTACGCGCGCTTCTGGCACAAGGTGCTGCACGACCTGGGCCACGTCTCGTCCGTCGAGCCGTTCCACAAGCTGTTCAACCAGGGCATGATCACCGCCGACGTCTACCGCGACGAGCGCGGCTTCCCGGTGCCCGCCGCCGAGGTCGAGGAGCGCGACGGCCAGTACTTCTGGGACGGCGAGCCGGTCAAGCGCGAGGCCGGGAAGATGGGCAAGTCCCTGAAGAACGCCGTCGCGCCGGACGACATCGCCGACGAGTACGGCGCCGACACGCTGCGCCTGTACGAGATGTCGATGGGCCCGCTGGACGTCTCCCGCCCGTGGGACACCCGCGCCGTCGTCGGCTCGTACCGCTTCCTGCAGCGCCTGTGGCGCAACGTCGTCTCGGAGACCACCGGCGAACTGGTCGTCACCGAGGAGGAGCCGGACGAGGCGACGCTGCGCGCCCTGCACAAGGCGATCGACGGCATCCGCGGGGACATGGCCGGGCTGCGCTTCAACACGGCCGTCGCCAAGGCCATCGAGCTGAACAACTACCTGGTCAAGCGCGGCTCCACGCCGCGGGCGGTGGCCGAGCAGCTGGTGCTGATGGTCGCGCCGCTGGCCCCGCACGTCGCCGAGGAGCTGTGGCGCCGACTGGGCCACGGCGAATCGCTGGCGCACACCGACTACCCGGTCGCCGACCCGGCGTACGTGGTGGACGAGACGGTGACCTGCGTGGTCCAGATCAAGGGCAAGGTCAAGGCGCGGCTGGAGGTCGCGCCGGGCATCTCGGACGCCGAGCTGGAGGCGCTGGCGCTGGCGGAGCCGGCGGTCGTCGCGGCGATCGGCGGGGCCGAGGTGCGGAAGGTGATCGCGCGGGCGCCGAAGCTGGTGAACATCGTCACCGGCTGAGTGGTGCGGTCGGTGCTTCGGCTGCTGCGGTTGCCGCGGAAGTGATCGCGGGAGCGGTCGGGCGGGCGTCCTTCGGGGCGCCCGTCCGGCGTTTCCGGGGAGTCGGCGTTCTCGGTTCCGGTGCTTCCGGGAGTCGGCGGTTCGGGGTTTCGGTGCTCGCAGGGGGTCTTGCAGGGCGCTTGCGGGGGGCTCTCAAGGTGGGGGCCCTCGGGGAGATCCCGGATCTGACCCTGATCTCCGTCCGCCAGGGCCCTCTCGGCCGCCCCCGGGCGGGTTGCGGCGGCTACGGTGGAACCCTCGGCAATGCGGCCCGCGTTGGGCCCGGTGGGGGCCGGATCGACGGCGGAAGGTGGCGCGCGATGGACGTGTTCGGCGTGATGATCGGGCTGGTCCTGCTCTTCGGGGTCGCGGTGATGGTCCTGGCCGTGATCGGCACGGTCAAGGCCGCCAAGGCCGTCGGCGCGAAGATCGAGAAGCACGAGGCCAACGCCCGGCGCGCCGTGGAGACCGCCACCCTCAAGGCGAAGACGTACACCAGGGTCGGCCCGCCCGCGCAGATCGCCACCGTCCGGCTGGGCCTGCGGACCTCGCTCGACGGCACCCGGCAGGTGCTGGAGGGCGGCCTCGCGCAGGACGGCCAGCTCGGCGAGTCGCTCGCCCTGCTCGACCGGCTCGACGCGCACGCCGCCGAGCTCGACGGCGAGCTGCGGATGCTGGAGCGCGAGCCGGACACCGCGCGGATCGCCGCCAAGCTGCCGGAGCTGCGCGAGCGGGCGGAGCGGATCACGCACTCGGCGGAGACCATGCGCTGGGCGGCGCAGGACCGGATGCACCGGTTCGCGGACGACGAGCTGAGCCGGCTGAGCCAGGAGTGCGAGAGCGAGGCGGGGGCGCTGCGGCACTGGGATGTCGCGGGGGGTGGTTCGGGGGCTTCCGGGTCCGCGGGGGGCGGTGGTGCTGCGGGGTCCCGTGGTGCTGCGGGGTCTGGTGGTGCTGCGGGGTCTGGTGCTTCCGCGGGGTCTGGTGGTTCCGCGGGGGCGACCGGGGGTGCGGCTCGGGCCGGGCTGACCGACGGGAAGGGGCGACCGAGCGCGGAGGAGCTGCTCGGGCTCGCCGATCCGCTGGCCAAGCTGGCGCAGCGGCTGCGCAAGCCCTCGGCCGGGCCCTCGACGGGGCCCTCGGCGGGCTGAGCCGGTCGCGCGTCGCGGGGCCTCCGACGGGCCGAGCCAGTCGGGCGTCCTGGGGCCTCCCACAGGCCGAGCCGGTCGAGCGTCCTGGGGCCTCCCACGGGTGCCCGGGCCGGGCGCTGTCCTCCCGGAGCGACGGGGGGTAACCTCCGGCTCATGCCCTCCGACCTCGCACTTGTCACCGATTCCACGGCCTATCTGCCGCAGGACGCCCTCGACCGGTACGGGATCACGGTGGTCCCGCTGAGCGTCGCGGTCGGCGACTCCGTCCTGAGCGAGGGCGTGGAGATCTCCCCGAAGGACGTCGCCGAGGCGCTGCGCGGCAAGCAGCGCGTGACCACCTCCCGGCCGAACCCGGAGACCTTCGCCGCCGCCTACCGGGCGGCTGCCGAAGCCGGGGCGAAGGGCATCGTCTCCGTGCACATCTCCGGCGAACTGTCCGGCACCGTCGAGGCCGCCCGGCTGGCCGCCGCCCAGGCGCCCGTACCGGTGCGGGTGGTGGACAGCCGACTGGTCGGGATGGCGCTCGGGTACGGGGTGCTGGCGGCGGCCGAGGCGATCGCGGCCGGGCAGGGCCTGGCCGAGGCGGCCGAGGCGGCGGGCCGGCGGGCGGCCGGGACCAGCGGGTTCTTCTACGTCGACACCCTGGAGCACCTGCGTCGGGGCGGACGGATCGGGGCGGCGCGGGCGCTGCTCGGCTCGGCCCTGGCGGTCAAGCCGCTGCTGCACCTGGACGGCGGGCGGATCGAGCCGCTGGAGAAGGTGCGGACGGCGTCGCGCGCGATCGCGCGGCTGGAGGAGATCGCCGTCGAGCGGTCGGGGGAGCAGGACGTCGACATCACCGTGCACCACCTGGCGGCCGAGGAGCGGGCCGAACCGCTCGCGGAGCGGCTGCGGGCCCGGGTGCCGGGGTTGCGGGAGCTGTACGTGGGCGAGGTGGGGGCGGTGATCGGCGCGCACGTCGGGCCGGGGCTGCTGGCGGTGGTGGTCGCGCCGCGTTGAGGGGGAAGGCGGGGTGGCGGGGCGGTGGGCGGGCGGTCCGTTGGGTGGTTCGTTGGGCGGGTGGTTCGCTGGCGCCTCGGTCAACCTCGGGCGGTCCTACCCACTCTTGTGAGTGACGCTTTTTATCCACAACCCCCGGGTTATCCACAGGGTTTCGTTAATTTCCGCACGCTCGCCGGAGGACTCCTACCGTCCTCGGCATGACGACCATGGGTCTGGGCGCGGCGAAGCGCCATGCGATCAACGAGACGGTGCGGCTGCGGATGGCCGCGCTGCTGCCGATGGATGACGAGCCGGAGGGTGGTGTCGGAGGGGGCCCCTCGGGGCCGGCCCCGCCGCCGGTTGCGGTGCCGGTGCCGTCGGAAGCGGCGCAGGCCCCGCCGGGTGCGGGTGCTGCGCCGGATCCGGGCGACGCCGTGGGGCCGACGGAGGCCGGGGCACGTTCGCGGTTCTCCGCGTCCTCCCCGATCCCCTCGTTCGCCTCGGTGCTGGCGCTCGATCGGCGCGCGGTGGCCGGGCTGGCCATCCTGCTGCTGTTCGCGGTCGGTTACGCCGTGCAGCACTTCTGGCTGGCCCGGCCGGAGGCGGTCACCGTACCCGCCCTCGCGGCGGTCGCGGCACCGTCGGGGGCGGAGCCGTCCGTCCCCGCCGGCACCGCTTCCTCCAGGGCCGGGCCAGGCCCTGGAGCCGAGGCGGTGTCCGGTGCCGGGCCGGCGGTCGTGGTGGACGTCGGCGGGCGGGTCCACCTCCCGGGCCTGCACACCCTGCCCGGCGGCTCCCGGGTCGCCGACGCCCTGCGGGTGGCGGGCGGTCCGCTGCCGGAGACGGACACCAGGAACCTCAACCTGGCCCGCATCCTGACGGACGGTGAGCAGATCCTGGTCGGCGAGCAGGCGCCCGCCCCCGGCCCCGTGGTCGGAAGCGGGAGCGGCCCTCCGGGCGCCGCCGCGCCCCGGCCACCCGTCAGCCTCAACCGCGCGACGCTCGAACAGCTCGACAGCCTCCCCGGCGTCGGCCCCACCCTCGCCCAGCGCATCCTCGCCTACCGCACCTCGCACGGTTCCTTCCGCTCCCTCGACCAACTCCGGCAGGTCAGCGGCATCGGCGCCCGTACGTACGCGGAACTCCGCCCGCTGCTCACCCTCTGACGCCTTGTCCTGCCGCCGTCCCCGCCCGTTCCCCTTGTCCACTTCCCCTGCCCGTTCCCCCGCCCGCATGCCCGGCCTTCGAAGGGAGGTACCGCCATGTCCGTCGCCACCAAGCCGGTCGGTCCGGCCACTGCGCCCCGTTCCCCGAGCACCGACTTCCGGCTGCTGCTGCCCGCCGTCTCGGCCTGGGCGGTCACGGCGGCACTTCTGCGCCTGGAGCCGGGGTACGCAGCCCTCGTCCTCGCTGTGGCGGGCGCCGCCGCGCTCGCGGCCGTCCTGCTGCTCACCCGGCCGGGGGTCCTGCGCCGGCACGGGGCCTCGGCGACGCTGGCCGCCGTCCTGCTCACCGGTGCGGCGGCCGCGATCGCCACCCCGTTGCACACCGCCGACCTGCACCGGGGGCCGCTGCCGGAGCTCGCCCGTGCGTCCACGGCCGCCGGTCCGCGAGCGCCGGGCGCGCCCACCCCGGTGGTGGAGGTGGAGCTGACCGTTGCGGGGGACCCGAAGGTCCACGCCTCCCGGGGCGGCACCGTCGGCGGGCAGACGCTCCTCACCCTGGACGCGGTGGCCGACCGCGTCACCCCGCTGCCGGACGGGCGGAGCACCCGCACGCGCACGCCGGTGACCGTCATGGCCCGAGGGGAGGAGAGCGAGCCCTGGCGGCGGCTGCTCCCGTCCCAGCGGCTGGCCGTGGAGGCCGAGGTACGGTCGGCGGGGGAGGGCCACGACACCGAGTCCGCCGCGCTGCTGGTCGTCCACGGGGCGCCCCGACAGCTGGCGCCGCCGAGCCTGCCGCAGCGGATCGCCGGGCGGCTTCGTGAAGGCCTCCGCACGGCCACCGACGGACTTCCCGCGGACGCGCGCGGGCTGCTCCCAGGGCTGGTCGTCGGCGACACCTCGCGACTGCCCGACGACCTCGACGACGCCTTCCGGGCCACCGACCTGGTCCACCTGGTGGCGGTCAGCGGGGCCAACCTGGCGATCGTCCTCGGCGCGCTGCTGGGCGCGCCCGGACAGGCCGGCACCCCGGAACGGCGCGGGCTGGCCGCGGTGCTGGGGCTGTCGCTGCGCACCGGCGCGCTGCTCGGCACGGCGCTGACGCTGGCCTTCGTCACCGTCTGCCGGCCCGAGCCCAGCGTGCTGCGGGCGGCCGGGACGGGACTGATCGGCATGCTGGCCCTGGCCACCGGCCGTCCCCGCAAGGCGGTGCCCGCGCTCGCCGGAGCGGTCCTGGTGCTGGTCCTGCTGGACCCGTTCCTGGCGCGCTCGTTCGGCTTCCTGCTCTCCGTGCTCGCCACCGCCGGGCTGCTCGTCCTCGGACCGCACTGGGCCGAAGCCCTGCGGGCCCGCCGCTGGCCGCACCACCTGGCAGGCGCGTTCGCGGCGACGGCGGCCGCCCAGGCGCTGTGCGCGCCGGTGACGGTGGTGCTGTCCGGGCACATCAGCCTGGTCGGCATCCCCTGCAACCTGCTGGCCGAGCTGGCGGTGGCCCCGGCGACACTGCTCGGCTTCGGAGTGCTCGCCCTTCAGCCGCTCCTTCCGGCCCTGGCCCGCCTGCTCGCGGAACCGGCCGGGCTGCCGGCCGGCTGGCTGGCCCTGGTGGCACGGCGCGGCGCCGAGGTGCCGGGCGGCCAACTGGCCTGGCCCGGAGGGTGGTTCGGTACGGCGACGGTCGCGCTGGCCGTCTTGGCGGCCTGCTGGGCGGCGCCGCTCCTGCTGCCCCGACGGCGGGAGCCGGGCAGTCCGGCGCCGGTGCCCGCCCGGCGGCGCTGGGCGCGGACGCTGGTGACGGCGGTGCTGATGATGGTCCTGCTGGCCGTGCTGCTGCGCCCGCCGCAGCTCATCCGGATCGCCACCGGCTGGCCGCCGCCGGGGTGGCGACTGGTGATGTGCGACGTCGGGCAGGGGGACATGCTGGCCCTGGCGACGGGGGAGCCGGACAGCGCGGTGGTGATCGATGCCGGGCCGGACCCGAACGCCGCCGACAGGTGCCTGCGCGACCTCGGCGTCACGACCGTCCCCTTGCTGCTGCTGACGCACTTCCACGCCGACCACGTCGAGGGCGTGCCTGGGGTGTTGCGGGGCCGCAGGGTCGGCGCCGTCGAGGGCACCACGCTGGACGACCCGCCGGGCGAGGCGGCCCGGGTGACGGGCTGGGCCGCAGGGGTCGGCCTCCCGTTACTGAGAGCCGGCCGGGGCGAACGGCGCTCCGCCGGCGCGGAGTTGGCCTGGGACGTGGTGTGGCCCGTCCCCGGTGCGGCTGCCGAGGCGCCCGGACCGAACAACGCAAGCGTCGCACTGATGGTGTCACTGACAGGAGGACTACGGATGGCACTGCTCGGAGATCTCGAACCGCAGGCCCAGTCGGCCCTGCTGGGCCGACTGGGGAAGGTCGACGTCGTGAAGGTGGCGCACCACGGATCGGCCCACCAGGACTGGGACTTGGCCGGTGCCCTGCGGCCCCGGCTGGCCCTCATCTCCTGTGGCGAGGGCAACCCGTATGGTCACCCGTCCCCGAAGACGGTCGACCACCTGCGCGCACTCGGCGCCACCGTCCTGCGCACCGACCGGGAGGGGGACATCGCGGTGACGGGCGACTCCCCGGCCGCCCTCGGCGCGGCCGTCCACCCGCAACCCGCCCACGCGGCCCGCCACCCCCGCACCCACGCCGGGCAGACCCCGGGCGCCCCGCGGGCCCCGCCCACCTGACCCCCGCGCTCTCCTCCTTCCACCAATCAACGTGGGGGCATGGAAAGTAGAAGGGGGTGGTGGGAGGA
>NZ_JBHVET010000220.1:0-11367 GCF_042802135.1 Kitasatospora sp. NPDC057512 | reverse complement strand
CCCGTTCCCTTCCCTCCCCCCGATCGGGTTGGATGGTCGGATGAGCGAGGAGAAGAGCGCCGTACCGGCGTGGGAGCAGCGGTTCAGGGCGGCCCGGGTGTCGCTGCCCGACTGGGCCGAGGACGCCCCCGACCGGTCGCTGTACGTGTCCAACGCGACCGGCACCTACGAGGTCTACGCCTGGGACCGCGCCACCGGCGCCCACCGTCGGGTCACCGACCGTCCGAACGGCACCACCGACGCCGAGCTGTCCCCCGACGGCGACTGGGTCTGGTGGTTCGACGACCAGGACGGCGACGAGTTCGGCGTCTGGCGCCGCCAGCCGTTCGCGGGCGGCCCCGACGAGGAGGCCGTGCCCGGCCTCGCCCCCTCCTACTCGGCCGGCCTGGCCCTGGGCCGCGACGGCACCGTGGTGGTCGGCCGCTCGACCGACGAGGACGGCACCACCCTGCACCTGCGTCGCCCCGGCGGCGCCGAGCCGGTCGAGGTCTACCGGCACGAGGAGTACGGCGGCATCGGCGACCTCAGCCACGACAGCACCCTGCTCGCCATCGACCACACCGAGCACGGCGACGCGATGCACTCCGCGATCCGGGTCGTGCGCATCACCGCCGACGGCGGTGTCGAGACCGTCGCCGAGCTGGACGAGGTCACCGGCCGGGACGAGCCGCGCGGCGTCGCCTGCCTGGGCTTCGCCCCGGTCGAGGGCGACACCCGCCTGCTGGTCGCCCACCAGCGCACCGGCCGCTGGGAGCCGATGATCTGGGACGTCGCCACCGGCGCCGAGACCGCCCTCCCGCTGCGCGACGAGCAGGGCCGCGAGCTGCCCGGCGACGTCTCCGCGCAGTGGCGCCCCGGCGCCGAGGCGCTGCTGGTGGAGCACGAGTACGAGGCGCGCAGCGAGCTGTTCTCGTACGCGCTCGCCGACGGCCGGCTGACCCGCCTGGACACCCCGCGCGGCACCGTCAGCGGCGCCACCGCCCGTCCGGACGGCACCGTCGAGTACCTGTGGTCCTCCGCCGCCGAGCCCTCCGCCGTCCGTTCCACCGCCGGGACGGTCGTGCTGCGGGCGCCCGGTTCGGTGCCGCCCGGTTCGGTGCCGGTCGAGGACGTCTGGGTGGACGGGCCCGGCGGGCGGGTGCACGCCCTGGTGCAGCGGCCGGCGACGCCCGCGCAGGGCCCGTACCCGACCGTGTTCGAGATCCACGGCGGCCCGACGCACCACGACAGCGACTCCTTCGCCGCCGGTCCGGCCGCCTGGCTGGACCACGGCTTCGCGGTGGTGCGGGTCAACTACCGCGGCTCGACCGGCTACGGCCAGGCCTGGACGGACGCGCTGCACGAGCGGGTCGGCCTGATCGAGCTGGAGGACATCGCGGCGGTCCGCGCCTGGGCCGTCGACAGCGGCCTCGCCGACCCGGCCCGGCTGGTGCTCACCGGCGGCAGCTGGGGCGGCTACCTGACCCTGCTCGGCCTCGGCGTCCAGCCCGACGACTGGGCCCTCGGCCTCGCCGCCGTACCGGTCGCGGACTACCACACCGCGTACGCCGACGAGATGGAGGCGCTCAAGTCGCTGGACCGCACGCTCTTCGGCGGCACCCCGGAGGAGGTCCCGGAGCGCTTCACCGCCTCCTCGCCGCTGACCTACGTCGAGCGGGTGCGGGTGCCGGTCTACATCAGCGCCGGGGTCAACGACCCGCGCTGCCCGATCCGGCAGATCGACAACTACGTCGAGCGGCTGGAGCGGCTCGGCAAGCCGCACGAGGTGTACCGCTACGACGCCGGGCACGGGTCGCTGGTGGTGGAGGAGCGGATCAAGCAGCTGCGACTGGAGATCGACTTCGTGCGGCGGCACCTGGGCACGGCCGGGCGTGACGGAGACGGAGGGGCTGCGTGAGACGCCTGCTGATGCTCGCGGGGGCGGCGGTCGCCGGAGCCCTGGTGCTCACCGGCTGCTCGGGCTCACAGCGGACCACCGCGTCCTGCCCGCCCCCGACCGGCCCACCGGTACCGAGCTCCTCGGCCGTCGCGCCCGCGCCGGCCGTGCCCGCGTCACCGACCGCCGCCGTGCCCGCCTCGCCGACCGCCGGCGCCACACCGCCCGCCACCCCGCACGCGGCGCCGCCCGCCGGCACCGCGACCAAGTCGGGCGCGGCGGCTCCGGGCGCGGCCGTCGTCCGGGCGGTGTACGCGCCGCCCGCTGACGGGGGCGAGCCGGTCCAGCTCGCCAAGGGGGGCGGCAAGAGCAGCTCGTCCGGGTCGAAGGGGTCGGGGTCCAAGGGCTCCAAGACCGGTCGCACCGTGCACCACCACATCGACCACTACGACTCCGACGACCACAACGGCGGCGGCAACGGCAACGGCCACTGCCACAGCGACCCGACGCCGCTGCCCACCGCCTCGTCGTCCCCGACCCAGCCGCTGCTCCCGCCGCAGACACCGGCGCCGACGCCGACACCGCCCCCGCCCCCGCCGGCGGTCAAGCCGACACCGGCACCGGCCCTGCCGACCAAGCGCTGAGTCGGGGCGACCAGGCGCTGAGCCGAGGTCGGCGTCAAGGCGCCGCCGGTCAGTCGCCGGTCAGTCCAGGACCGGGTCCAGCCCGAGGGCCCGGTCCTGCTCCGCCTCCACCTCGCGGCGCACCAGGCGGTACCACATGAAGACCACGAACCCGCCGAAGACGAACCACTCCAGGGTGTAGCCCAGGTTCTGGAACGCGCGCAGCGTGAGCCCGTCCCCGCCCTGCGGCTGCACGGTCGGTACGGAGGCCAGCCCGGCGGGCGCGTCGTCGGCGGCCACCCAGCCGTCGTACCAGCCGTCGTACTCCAGCACGTTCAGCAGCGAGGCCCGGTTGATCATGCCGAGCTGCCCGGCGGGCAGACCGCCCGCCACCGCGCCGTTGCTGCCCACCGACTCGTTGGCCTGGAGGCGCCCGGTCACCGTCACCTCTCCGCCCGGCGGCGGCCCGGCGGCGGCCGGGTCCCCGGCCGACCAGCCGCGCACCACGGCGACGGCGTGTCCGTCGGCGGTGCGCAGCGGGGTGAGCACGTAGTAGCCCTGCTTGCCGTCGACCACCCGGTTGGGGACGAGCAGTTGGTGCTCGGCGTCGTAGCTGCCGGTCACCGTGACGGTCTTGCCGACGGTTTCCGTGCTCACCTGCGGGGTCGCCTGGTTGAGCAGCGCGTCGATCGGCCGGGCGTCACCCGAAGCGGTGACCGCCTGCTTGGCCTCCTGGTGCGTGGACACCCGGTCCTCGAAGCGGCCGAGCTGCCAGGAACCCAGCCACAGGCACACCGCCACGGCCGCTACGGCCACAACGGTGCCGCCGAGCCAGCGCGGAGTCAGGAGGAACCGGTACACACCCCCACGGTATCCACTCCTCACACCCGTCCCGTCCCCCGGGCCCCGAACACGGCCGTCTCCGGCCGGTCGCCCCGGCCCCTCCTCGACACCGGCGGCCCCGGCGGGCGTCACCCCGCCGTCGTCACTCCGCCGTCACTCCGTCGTCGTCACCGAGCCGTCGGCGAGCCCGACGGCTGCGGCGCCGGGCCGCCCAACCCCTGGACGCCGCCGCGGTAGACGGTGCCGCTGCACGACACGGGCAGGGTCGCCGTGGCGGCCGCCGGGCTGCCGGGGGCGGGGGTGTGGGCGATGGTCACGGCGGGCGGCGCGGTGGTCGGGTGGCCGGTCGGCGTCGCGGTCGGGCTGGGAGCCGTGGTGGGGCCCGCCGACGGGGACGAGGAGGCCGGCGGGTTGGCGCTGACCTCACTGGTGGGGACGGAGGCCGGGGCACCGGACTCGGCGGCGGGGACGTCCGAGCGCAGGGCCACCTGGTTGACGCTGTTCGACGGGGTGCTCAGCGTGCCGGAGCCGGTACAGGTCTGGTCGGGGACCCAGGCGAACGGCACCCGGTACCCGGCCCGCGGCGCGAGCACCGGCGGCTCCCCGTCCATCGCGGGCAGGCCGGCGGCCGGGTCGCCCGGGGCGTGGTCGGCGGTGCGGACGCGGCCGCGGTCGCCGCCGCTGACGGCGGTGACCGCCACCGAGCCCGGCCCGCCGAGCCGACAGCTGCGCCCGGACACGTTGTAGACCGTGAACGAGCCGTAGATCCGCCCGTCGCCGTCGGCCGTGCCGACCTGGCCGAGGCCCTCACCGAGGTCCGTCCGGGTGCAGAGCGGGACGATGCCGCCGTCACCGGCGCCGGAGGTCCCGCTGGGCGCGACGCCGCCGTCGGTGCTCGCCTGCCCGCCGCCGGGGGTGTGCGGGGCCGAGGCCGTACCGGGGGGCGGGGTGGTGTCGCCGGGGCCGCTCGGGTTCGCGTGCGAGGCCGCCCCGGTGCCGCCGGCCGTACCGGCGGTGCCGCTGGGGGAGGTGGCGGCCGGGCTCTTGGCGTCGGCCGATCCGGGGCCCCCGGAGAGGCCGAGGTGCTCCCCCTCGTGCAGGACGGGCAGGCCGATCGCGACGACGAAGGCGAGCGCGGCCGCCCCGGTCCAGGCGCCGCGCCGGGCGGCCCGGCGGCGGGGCACCGCCCGCCGGATCCGCGGCAGTCCGCCGGCCGCGGGCTGGATGCCGGAGACGGCGCCGTGCAGCAGATCGCGCACCGCCCGTTCCTCGGTGGACAGGGACAGCAGCTCCTCCGGGGCCTCGGCCCCGGGCCCGCTCGCTCTGGAAGCGCCGAGCCCGTCCGCCCCGGGCCCGTTCACCCCGGCCGCCCCGGGCCCGTTCACCTCAGGCCCGCCCGCTCCCGGCCCGTTCGCCCCAGGCCCGCCCGCCTCCGGAGCGCCGTCCGCCGGCCGCCGTCGGTCGCCGTCCGCCTCAGCCATGTCCGGCCGCCATCTGGACGCGCAGGGCGGCGAGCCCGCGCGAGCCGTAGGCCTTCACCGAGCCGAGCGAGATGCCCAGGGTCTCGGCGACCTGCGCCTCCGTCATGTCCACGAAGTAACGCAGCACCAGAACCTCCCGCTGACGGCGTTGCAGACCACGCAGCGCGGCCTTCAACTGGTCGCGCTCCAGGGCATCGTAAGCACCTTCTTCTGCACTGGCCATGTCAGGCATGGGCTTCGGCAGCAGTCGCAGCCCGAGGATGCGGCGGCGCAGCGTGGAGCGGGACAGGTTGACGACCGTCTGCCGCAGGTAGGCCAGGGTCTTCTCGGGCTCGCGCACCCGGCGCCGGGCGGCGTGCACCCGGATGAACGCCTCCTGGACGACGTCCTCGCAGGTCGAGAGGTCGTCGAGGAGCAGCGCGGCGAGCCGCAGCAGCGAGCGGTAGTGCGCCTGGTAGGTCGCGGTGAGCAGGTCCTCGCTGGTACCCGCGTCGGTACCGGCACCGGAGTCCGCCGCACCGGGTGCGGCCGCCGTCATCTGGTCTTCTTCCGGCCTACTCGCAGGCCTCGGGGCGCGCGACGGGAAGGACACCGCGGCTCTCGCCGGGATGCCCGCCCTTGCCCCCACCATCACGTTCGCCACGCACGTTGGACACTCGATCCCCTGTCATGGTTGCCCGGCCCGGGGCCCATTCTTCCGCATCGGCGGAAGAGGCCTCCAGGGGATTCCCACGGGATTCCGGACAGATTGTGTCGAGGAGCGAACACAGGTATGGACACAGGTGCGGACACAAGCGGGCACATCGGAACCCTTGAAGGCCCGTCACCCACTAATCCGTCGGCGTTCCCGCCGTCAGCTCCGCCGCCACCAGCTCGGCCAGCTGCACCAGGTTGAGCGCCGCGCCCTTGCGCAGGTTGTCCCCGCAGAGGAAGAGGTCCAGCGCCTCCGGCTCGTCCAGCGCCCGCCGGACCCGCCCGACCCAGACCGGGTCCGTCCCGACCACGTCGTTCGGTGTCGGGAACTCGCCCGCCGCCGGGTCGTCGTAGAGGACCACGCCGGGCGCGTCCCGCAGGATCTCCCGCGCGTGCTCCTGGGTGACCTCGCGTTCGAACCGCGCGTGCACGGCCAGCGCGTGGGTGCGGACGACGGGGATGTGGACGCAGGTCGCCGAGACCTTCAGGGCGGGCAGGCCGAGGACCTTGCGGGACTCGTCGCGGATGCCCATCTCCTCGGCGGACCAGCCGCCCTCGCGCAGCCCGCCGGTCCAGGGCACCGCGTTGAGCGCGAGCGGGGCGGCGAACGGCCCCTGATCGGCGATCAGCGCGCGCAGGTCGCCGGTCTGCCGGCCGACCGCGGTGCCCGCCACCAGCCCGGTCTGCGCGCGCAGCGCCGCCTCGCCGTCGCGGCCCTCGCCGCCGGCGGCCTGGTAGGAGGCGACCACGAGCTGTGCCAGCCCGTACTCGGCGTGCAGCGCGCCGACCGCGGCGATCATCGCGAGGGTGGTACCGGCCGGACTGGCGACGATGCCGCGCGGGCGGATCCGCAGCGCGGCCGCGTTGACCTCCGGAACGACCAGCGGCACGTCCTCGGCGGTCCGGAAGGCGGCCGAGTCGTCGACCACCACGACGCCCTTGGCCGCCGCGATCGGCGCCCACTGGGCGGAGACCTGGTCGGGGACGGCGAAGACCGCGACGTCGATCCCCGCGAAGGCCTCCTCGGCCAGCGGGACGACCTCGACGGTCTCCCCGCGCACCACCGCCGTACGGCCGGCCGAGCGCGGGGAGGCGACGAGTCGGACCTCGCCCCAGACGTCCTGGCGGAGCGAGAGCAGCCCGAGCAGCACCTCGCCAACCGCGCCGGTGGCGCCGACGACGGCGAGGTTCGGACGCCGGGTCATCGCCCGGCGTCCCGGCCCGGTGCCCGGGTCATCGCCCGGTGCCCCCGTTCCGCTCCCGGGTCATCGCCCGGTGCCGCCGTAGACGACGGCCTCGTCGCTCTCGCTGTCCAGGCCGAAGGCGCTGTGCACGGCACGGACGGCCTCCGGCACGTCGTCGGCGCGGGTGACCACCGAGATGCGGATCTCCGAGGTGGAGATCAGCTCGATGTTGACGCCCGCGGCGGACAGCGCCTCGAAGAAGGTCGCCGTGACGCCCGGGTTGGAGCGCATGCCGGCGCCGACCAGCGAGATCTTGCCGATCGCGTCGTCGTAGCGCAGCGACTCGTAGCCGATGCCCTGCTTGACCCGGCCCAGCGCGTCGATGGCCTTCTGGCCCTCGGTCTTGGGCAGGGTGAAGGAGATGTCGGTCAGGCCGGTCGACGCGGCGGAGACGTTCTGCACCACCATGTCGATGTTGACCTCGGCGTCGGCGATGGCGCGGAAGATGCGCGCCGCCTCGCCCGGCTTGTCGGGCACGCCGACGACGGTGACCTTGGCCTCGGAGGTGTCGTGGGCGACTCCGGAGATGATGGCCTGCTCCATCTCGCCCCCTTCGGGCTTGTGCGGGTTGTCGTTGCTGACGATCGTCCCGGGAAGCCCCGAGAAGGACGAGCGTACGTGAATCGGGATGTTGTAGCGACGGGCGTACTCGACACACCGGTCGAGCAGCACCTTGGAACCCGACGAGGCCAGCTCCAGCATGTCCTCGTAGGCGATCCAGTCGATCTTGCGGGCCTTCTTCACCACGCGCGGGTCGGCGGTGAACACGCCGTCCACGTCGGTGTAGATCTCGCAGACCTCGGCCTTGAGCGCGGCGGCGAGCGCCACGGCGGTGGTGTCCGAGCCGCCCCGGCCCAGCGTGGTGATGTCCTTGCTGGTCTGGGAGACGCCCTGGAAGCCGGCCACGATCGCGATGTTGCCCTGGTCCAGGGCGGTGCGGATGCGACCGGGCGTCACGTCGATGATGCGCGCCTTGTTGTGCACGGAGTCGGTGATGACACCGGCCTGGCTGCCCGTGAAGGACTGCGCCTCGTGCCCCAGGGATTTGATCGCCATGGCCAGCAGCGCCATGGAGATGCGCTCTCCTGCGGTCAGCAGCATGTCGAACTCACGGCCGGCAGGCAGCGGTGACACCTGCTCCGCGAGTTCGATGAGCTCGTCCGTCGTGTCGCCCATCGCGGACACCACGACGACGACCTCATGGCCGGCCTTCTTGGCGTCAACGATTCGGCGGGCCACGCGCTTGATGCCTTCGGCATCCGCAACGGATGAGCCGCCGTACTTCTGCACGACAAGGCCCACGTGCGCTCCTCGACTCGAAGTCTTTTCCGGGGGCTACGGGCCCCCGTACCCCCCGGGGGAGAGGGGGGTGCGGTCGTCGTCAGTCTACCGAGCAGGGGTGCTCCGACCGGCGCTTTCCATATCGTGAGACGGTAGTTTCAGCACGTGAGCGGCCGTACGGGCGGCTCCGCCGTCAGGTCTGCGGGCGATTCGGTACCGCTCCGAAGAATCGCCGGACCGGGGGACGGCGATCCGGCCGGATTTCTTTTCCGGCCGGGGCGCTGAGGCATTCGTCACAATCCGAGGGCGCATTCGATCGGCCCCGTGGTCCGTCCCGTGATCCGTTCCGCGATGCGCCCGCGATCCGTTCCGCGATGCACCCGCGATGCGCCGGATTCCCGCCGGGGAACTACCGCCCGAGGCCGAGCTCGGCCGCCATCAGGTCGCCCGCCTGCTGCTCCAGCTGCTCGTCGGTGAGCCCGTCGTCGTCGGTGTCCGCGCCGTCCGGCACGGCGCCGATCGGGCTGTCCAGCCGGACGTGGGCGATCAACGACTGCAGGGCCCGCAGCACCGCCGTGCAGGTCGTGCCCCAGTTGGAGAGGTACGAGAACTGCCACCACCACAGCGCCTCGCTGACCCGGCCCTCGCGGTAGTGGGTCAGGCCGTGCTGGAGCTCGCTGACCACGCCGGCCAGGTCGTCCGAGATCCGGAAGGCGTTGGGCTTCTCCGGCGGACCGTACGGGTCGAAGACCTCGTGGTAGACGTCGATCGGCGCGAGCAGCTCGGCGAGGCGCTCGCGCAGCTGCTCGCCGTCCGGCTCGGGGCCGGCGTCCGGCTCGAACCGGTCCTCCGGGACGACGTCCTCGATCGCGCCCAGCCGGCCGCCGGCCAGCAGCAGCTGCGAGACCTCCAGGAGCAGCAGTGAGACCGCGCTGCCGGGCTCGTCGCCCTTGGCGACCTCGGTGACGGCGAGCACGAAGCTCTCCACCGAGTCGGCGATCTGCACGGCGAAGTCGTCCGGCTCCGAGCCGTGGCCGTGGACGTGCGGGGCGTGCGCCCCCGGTTCCCCGTGGGACTGCTGGTGGGGGGTGTGGGGCTGCTGGTTGATCGTCCGGTCAGACATCGAGCAGTCGTCTCCCTTCGAAGGCGCGGCCGAGGGTGACCTCGTCCGCGTACTCCAGATCCCCGCCGACGGGCAGGCCGCTCGCCAGACGGGTCACCTTCAGGCCCATCGGCTTGCAGAGCCGGGCCAGGTAGGTGGCGGTCGCCTCCCCCTCCAGGTTGGGGTCGGTGGCCAGGATCAGCTCGGTGACCGTGCCGTCCGCGAGGCGCGACAGCAGCTCGCGGATGCGCAGGTCGTCCGGGCCGACGCCCTCGATGGGGCTGATCGCGCCGCCCAGCACGTGGTAGCGGCCGCGGAACTCACGGGTTCGCTCGATGGCGACGACGTCCTTGGGCTCCTCGACCACGCAGATGACGGCGAGGTCGCGGCGCGGGTCCAGGCAGACCCGGCACTGCTCGGCCTCCGCGACGTTGCCGCAGACCGCGCAGAAGCGGACCTTGTCCTTGACCTCCAGCAGCGCGTGCGCCAGCCGGCGGACGTCCGTCGGGTCGGACTGCAGCACGTGGAAGGCGATCCGCTGCGCGCTCTTGGGCCCGACGCCGGGCAGCCTGCCCAGTTCGTCGATCAGGTCCTGAACCACGCCCTCGTACAACGTCGCGCCTTCCCTCGGATGGTCGGTGTGCCGGACGGCCGGTGGAGCCGGGTGGCTGGTGGGGCCGGGTGGCCGGTGGTGCCGGAAAGCTGGTGGAGCCGGACGGCCGGGGCCGGTGGTGCCGGACGGCCGGTGGAGCCGGATGGCCGGTGGAGCCGGATGGCCGGTGGTGCCGGACGGCCGGTGGTGCTCCGGTGCCATCATCCAACGAATCGGGCGTCGGACACAGCGCCCGACGCCCGACTCCCACATAAATCACATGGGTCTGTCGTCTGAACTTCAGACCTTCTGGCCTTGGAAGCCGCCGTTGGGCGACGTCAGAACGGCAGGCCGGGGATGCCGCCGCCGCCCAGGCCCTGGGTCAGCGGGCCCATGCGCTCGGCCTGCAGCTTCTGCGCGGTCTGGTTGGCGTCCCGGACGGCCGCCAGGACCAGATCGGCCAGGGTCTCGGTGTCGTCCGGGTCCACGGCGGCCGGGGAGATGCTCAGCGCCACGAGCTCGCCGGCACCGGTCACCGTCGCCTCGACCAGGCCGCCGCCCGCCGAACCGCTCACCTTCGCCTCGGCCAGCTCCTGCTGGGCGTTCGCGAGATCCTGCTGCATCTTCTGCGCCTGCTTCAGCAGCTGCTGCATGTTGGGCTGGCCACCACCGGGGAACACGGCTGTCTCCTTGCTGTCACGGCTGTCGTACGGCACTTCGTCCGTCACCGCCGAGCCTACGTGCTGCCCGCCGGTCCGGGCCCCGGATCGGGCCCGGATCAGGGTCCGCTCAGGGGCCCGTAGGCCCGGAGACCTGGGCCGGAGGATCCGGGGGGCGGGGCCGGAGGCCCCGGGGCCGGATCAGGAGCCCTGGTGGTGGATCTCCTCCAGCACCGTCGCCCCCAGCTCGCGGATGATCAGCTCCTGGCCGGAGAACACGTCCTCCTTGAGGTCCGGGTCGTCCGCCTCCGGGACGTCGTCCTCCGGAGCCACCGACCGCACCGGACGGGCCTGCGCCGCCACCGGCGGCGGGGCCTGCACCGGCGCGGGCTGCACGGGCGGAGCCTGGACGGGCGCCGGCGCGGCCTGGACCGGCGGAGCCTGCACGGGCGCCGGGGCGGGCGCGGGCATCGACGGCGCGGCGGCCGCCGGACGCGCCGCCGGGGCTCCCCAGCCGCCACCGGCCTGGGCACCGCCACCCGGTGCACCGCCGCCCTGGACACCGCCGGACGGACCGCCGCCGGACGGGCCGCCGACCCCACCGGACGGGTCGACGATGCATTCGATCCGCCAGTCCACGCCCAGCGCGTCGGCCAGCGCGGAGCGCAGCACGTCGTCGCTGTTGCTGCCGACGAAGCTGTCCCGGGCACCGGCGTTGATGAAGGACACCTGGAGCACACTGCCGTCGAACCCGGCCACCTGGCCGTTCTGGCTGAGCAGGATCCAGGTGAAGCGGCGGCGGTTCTTCACCGCCTCCAGGATCTGCGGCCACAGCTGCCGCACCTGCGCGGCCCCCTGCTGCGCGGACGCCGACGGCTGCCCGCCGGGAGCCGCCACCGGTGCGGGGGCCGGTGCGGGCACTGGGGCCGCTGACCCGCCCGGAGGCGGTGGCGTGGCTGGGCACCGAGGAGGG
>NZ_JBHVET010000219.1:0-11403 GCF_042802135.1 Kitasatospora sp. NPDC057512 | reverse complement strand
GTCGGGCCTGGCGGCGGGCCAGCGCCCGGGCGGCGTGCGCGTCGAGGTGGGCACTGGCCCGGGCGGCCATCCGCTCGGCCACCCGGTGCGCGGCCGGATGGTTGGCGGGCACCTTGTCGGGGGCCCCGGCGATCAGGTCGAAGAGCCAGGTGCGGGCCCGGTCCGCGCGCCGGTGCAGCAGGCGCTCACGCCGCAGCGCACGCGCCCGGCGCCGGGGGCGCGTGGCGTACCGCCAGCGGGCCCAGGGGCTGCTCGGGCGGGCCAGCCGGATCGCCCCGATCCAGGACAGGCCGGGGACCATGATCCCGAGCAGGCCGGTCCACACCTTGCCCTTGAGCAGGGTGACCACCGAGGCCAGCGCGTTCACCGAGATGATCGTGATCAGGCCCCACCTGGTCTCCTCGCCGGGCACCACGCCGAGCGGCACGTACCCGACCAGCAGCAGGGAGGTGAACAGGATGCCGAAGATCACCGCGTCCACCGACTTGCGGCCCTGTTCGCTCCAGTACACGTCGTCCAGGTGCAGGATCAGCGCGAACTCGTCCAGCACCAGGCCGCAGCCGATGCCGAAGGCCAGCCCGAACCAGTCGATCCACGGGTGCCCGCCGTAGGTGGCGAACACCCCGATGCCGCCGAGCAGCAGGAAGCCCAGGCCGAACACCATGTGGTGGATGTGCAGGCCGCCCGGGGTCACGTTGCCCGGCCACCAGCGCACCTGGGCGCGGATCATCCGGACGCTGAACCGGATGAAGACGAAGGAGGTGATGAATCCGACCAGCAGCAGGAACAGCGGTTGCTTGTGCGCGGCGACGATGTGCTCGCGGTAGCCGTCCAGCAGTGTCGTCATGGGTCTTACCTTCGTTCCTGGTCCTGCGTCCTGCCTGCCGTGACGTGGCCCGGGGCCCACGTCTCCCCCAACACCGGGTCGCCGTCCGGTCAGAAGCCCCGGGTGCGCTTGGCCGCCCGGCGCGGCATCGCCGGGTAGAGCGACGGGCGCTCGGCGCCGACCGGCAGCTTCAGGAACAGCCGGGCGATCTCCCCACCGAGGTTCACCCCGACCGCCAGCGCCATCGCGATCGCCGCCGCCCGGAAGACCGACACCAGGCCGGCGCTGGAGTGCCCCTGGGCGAAGGCGAGCATCCCGAGGTAGAGCGCCGAACCGGGCATCAGCGGGCCGATCGCGGCGGTCACGTACGGCAGCGCCGAACCGTTGCGGTAGCGCGCCATCAGCTGGCCGAACAGGCCGACCAGGCCGGCCGCCACACCCGTCGCCGCGATCGGGTTGACGCCCGCGTTGTACACCAGCGCGCCGTAGCTCGCCCAGCCGATGCCGCTGTTGACGGTGACCAGGGCCAGCGTCCGGCGGTCGGTCTGGAGCAGCGTCGCGAAGGCCAGGGTCAGCAGCATCGCGGCGACCATCTGGACCGGCGGGTAGTTGACGCCCACCAGGCTCTCGTCCGGGCGCAGGTTCGCCTCGAAGCCGACCCCCAGGTAGAGGATCACCATCACCCCGATCACGATGCCCGCGACCAGGTAGATCACTTCCAGCAGACGGGCCGCGGCGGTGATGTAGAAACCGGTCAGGCCGTCCTGCACGGCGGCGACCAGGGCTCGCCCGGGCAGCAGGGCGAACAGGCCACCGGTGATCACGACCGAGCCGCGCAGGCCCCAGTCGTTGAGCGAGAGGATGATGCCGGAGGCGGCGGCCGGCATCGCGGCCGCCACGAACTGGTAGAACTCCGGCAGCCGGCGCTTGGCCAGGGCGGAGGCCAGCCGGTCGCCGAGGACGGCCGCGACGAAGGCGCTCGCGAACACCAGCCAGGCCTTGTCGTCGATCTTCCCGCCGACCAGGAAGGTCGCCGCGCCGGCCAGCAGACCGGTGGTCAGGGCGAGGAACCAGGCCGGGTACGGGTGCCGGTTGCGGCGGATCGCCGCGAGCCGGCGGTAGGCGTCGTTGACCGTCACCTGCTCCGCGGTGATGTCCGCGACCAGCGCGTACACCGCGTCGAGCCGGGTGTAGTCGGAGGTGCGGCGGCGCACCACGCGGTCGGCGGTGACCGGCGGCTCGACCAGCGAGGGCTGGTACGAGATGCCGATCAGGGTGAAGGTGACCTGCGGCTCGCAGCGGTCCAGCCGGTAGGCGTGCGCGATGCCGAGCATCGCCGCCTCGACGTCCTCGGCGGCCTCGCCGCTGGCCAGCAGCAGCTCGCCGATGCGCAGCGTCAGGTCGAGGATGCGCGGGACGTTGCGGGTGACGGCCGCGGAGGGGTGCATCTCGCGGGCGGTGCGCTCGAAGGCGGGGCGCTCGGACATCGGGGTGCGCAGCAGGGTGCGCATCCGGTCCGGCCAGGGCGCCTCGCCCGGGGCTCCGGCGGTCAGGTCCGGGAGCGGGATGCCGGTGGGCGGGGTGTAGCCGGCCGCCCGCCACTCCTCGGGGGTGAGGGTGTCCTCGGCGACCGAACGACGGCGGACCGGGCGCTCGGCCTCGACCCGCCCGGCGTCGACCCACCCGGCCTCGACCCGTCCGGCCTCGGGGCGGGCCGCGGACCCGGGCGCCGGCTCGGCCACCCGCTCGGACCCGGGCACCGGCTCGGACACCCGCTCGGGCTCCGGGGCCAGCAGGCCCCTGGTCTCCGGGACGGGCGGCACCAGCGGCACGACGGTGGTGGGCTCGACCACCGGGGCGGGGTGGCCGAGCAGGCCCTCGGTGGGCGGGGCGTCGGCGGGGTGCACCGGCTTCGGGGGCGCCTGCCGCGGCTGTCGGACCGCCCGGCCTCCCCTCGCCCGCTTGCCCGCACCCGGTCGGCCCCGCTTAGGCACTTCCACTCCTTGCCGCCCCTGGCGGCCGCCGGCCACCGTTCGATCTCGGGTTACACCTTGCCTGATCGAACAGCCCGACGCACATGTACGCGGCGTCCCGTGGCCGGAGCGGCGGACGCCTACCCGGCGCGGTGCCGGTCGGCCGCGACCGCGCCGGAGCGGCGCGCCCGCAGCAGCTCGACCGCCACCGGGATCACCGAGAGCAGCACGATGCCGACCAGGATGGCCTCGATGTTGTCCCGGACGAAGGGGATCTGCCCCAGGAAGTAGCCGAGCACGGTGACCCCGCCGCCCCAGAGCACGCCGCCGACCAGGTTGAACACCACGAAGCCGCGGTAGTTCATCCTGCTCACCCCGGCCACGATCGGGGTGAAGGTGCGCACGATCGGCACGAAGCGGGCCAGCACGATCGCCTTGGGCCCGTGCCGGTCGAAGAAGGCGGCGGCCTTCTCCACGTTCTCCTGCTTGAAGACCCGGGAGTCGGGGCGGCGGAACAGGCTCGGGCCGACCTTGCGGCCGAAGAGGTAGCCGACCTGGTCCCCGGCCACCGCGGCGACCACGATCAGCCCGCAGACCAGCCAGAGCGGCTGGTGCAGGTAGGTGCCGCCGGCCACCAGCAGGCCGGTGGTGAACAGCAGCGAGTCACCCGGCAGGAAGAAGCCGATCAGCAGGCCTGACTCGGCGAAGACGATGGCCAGGATGCCGATCAGGCCGAAGGTGGAGATCAGGGTGGTCGGATCGAGCCAGGACGGGCCGAGGGCGAGGCTGGTCACGGTGCGGGCACTCCGAAGGTCGGGTCTTGGCAATGGAATGGTAAAGCATTGACAAAGACTCGGGTCGGCGCCGGATGGTTCCCGTCGCGCGCACGGACGGGGCGGGGGCGGGGAGCGGACGGGGCGCGAACAGGGAGCGGCCGGGGCGCGGGCCGAACGCGGTAGGGGTCCGGGAACGCGTACGGCCCCGGCGGGGCCCTGGAGGGCCGGCCCGCCGGGGCCGTACGGTCGGGGCGGTCAGAGCCCGTAGCGCTCGACCGTCTCCTCGTGCCGGGCGAGGTCCGCGCCGGCCGCCTTGGCCAGCTCCGGCCAGGCGAGCGGGTGCGCCCAGCCGCCGGTCAGCCGCAGCAGCAGGGCGTCGGCCTCGGCGGCCGAGGCGGTCGGCGGCACGCCGAGGGCCGCGTAGACGCCGGGCAGGGTGTCGCCGCCCTCCGCCGGGTCGGTGATCCGGTACTCGTCGCCGCTGTACACCCAGACCGCGCACCCGGCCTCGTGCAGCTCCTCGCGCAGCGCCGACCACGGCTCGTCGCCGGGCCAGCCGCCGTCGATCCAGTACGTGGTGTACCCGGCCGGGTCGAGCAGGGTGAGCAGCTCGAACACCGGGCGCCAGCGCTGCCGCTCCTCCTCGGGGGCGTCCTCGGCCGGCGGGCGCTCCAGCAGGGCCGGGGCGAAGACCACCACGTCGCCGTGGTTGAGCGTCAGGTCGTCGCCGAGAACCGGCAGGATGCGGGCGGTGGCCGGGCCCGTCCGGAGCGCGGGCAGGTCGGACGTCGCGCCGTTGGTGCGGGTGGCGCGGATGGTGACCAGCTGCCACTCCTCGTCCACCGGGCCCTCGGGCTCGTCGAACTCGATGTCGAGCAGCGCGCCGGTGGAGCGGACCACGGCCCAGTCCCGGTTGGCGGTGGCCGCGGTGATCAGGTGCCAGAGGTCCGGCTCCTGGACCGCCCGGTGGCCGTCCTCCTCGGCGGCGCCGTCGGCCGGCACCGCGCGCTCCAGCAGCTCCAGGTACATCCGCTGGGCGGTGGCGTGGTCACCCAGTTCGGTGGCGGCGCGGGCGGCGAGGCGGCGGGTGTTGAGCACCTCGTCGTCCAGCGCCAGGATCTCCTGGCACCGCTCCAGCGCCTCGGCCCAGCGGCCCTCGGCGGCGGCCCAGCGGGCCCGTATCCAGTGCCCGTCGGCCGGGGCGGAGGCGGCCACCCGGTCGGCGAGGCGGCGTATGCCCTCGGCGTCCCGGGCGTCGATCAGCATCTCGCCGAGCGCGCCGGTCAGCTCGCGGTCGGCCGGGTCGTCCTCCAGGTGCCGCCACAGCAGGTCGGCCGCGGCGCGGGCGTGGCCGAGGCCGCCCAGCACGGTGGCCAGGAGCACCGCCAGTTCGGTGGCGCCGGCCTGCTCACCCCGGTACCGGTCCAGGGCGACGGAGAGCAGGTCGGCGCCGGTCTCGTAGGGCACCCCGACCTCGGCCAGGTGCGCCGTCAGCTCGCCCGGCGGGACGGGCAGCTCGGGCTCCGGCAGTGCCTCGGCGGCCGCGCGCAGGGCCGCGACCTGCTCCGACACGCCGTCGGTGCGCCGCAGCCGGGTGAGCTTGCGCTCTCCGGTCGCGGCGAGCGCCAGGGCCACCGTGCGGGCGCCGCGGGCGAGCGCGAGCCGGCCCGCCGCCAGCAGCAGGTCCACGCAGGGGCGGTGCGCGCCGACGCCGTCCAGGTAGCCGACCCAGCCGGCCAGGACGGCGCCCAGCTCGGCGTCGTTCTCCCGGGCGCCGGCGGCGACCAGCAGCTCGACCGTCTGCGCCCAGGTGCCGCGCAGGTCGGCGTGCCGTTCGGCCTCGGCCCGCGCGGGCAGCAGGGCGAGCGACTCCTCGGTGCGGCCGAGCGCGGCGAGCGCGCGGGCCCGCAGCAGGGCGCCCCAGCGCTGGTCCCGCTCGTCCAGCCGGCGGCCCTGCGTCTGCTCGGCCCGCTCGGCGGTGTCGAGCAGCTCCAGCACCTCCTCGTGCCGGCCCAGCAGGTGCAGGGTGCCGGCCCGGGCCTGGTGGAAGCGGAGCGAGACCGGCTGGCCGGCCGCCCGCATCCGGTTGGCCGCGGAGTCCAGGTGGTCCAGCGCCTCGGCCGCCCGGCCGTCGTCCTCCAGGGCGTCGGAGTACTCGCGGGAGAGGCAGTCGTAGCAGGCCCGGTCGGGCTCGATCCGGTCGAGCGTCTCGCCGACCACGGCGAGGCGCTCGGCCACGTACCCCGGCCCGTCGACCCGGGCGTGGCAGATCGCGAAGTCCTGCACCACGCAGACGGACTGCGGGCAGCCCGCCGTGTCCTCCCGGTGGGCGAACTCCAGAAGGTCGACCGCCTCGGGCAGCACCGCCTCGCCCTGCTGGCGCTTGTTCAGCAGGTTCTGCATCCGCCAGTGCCGCAGGTAGACCTCGACCCAGGGCAGGCCGAGCGCCCGGGCGGCGGCCACCGCCTCCGGGTAGAGCGCGTCCAGCTGCTCGTTGCGCCCCTCGGTGGCGTGCTCGGGCAGCTCGACGATGGCGTCGGCCAGCCGGTGGTGGCCGGCCTCGGCCAGCTGCCGGTGGGTGTCCCGCACCCAGGCCCAGATGTCGGTGGTCATGGCTGTTCCCCCTGCGTCGTGCTGATGAGTTGTCTACCGCACCCCACTGACAATCCGTCCGTCACGGCTCCTCCGTGAGGGCCCCGGGGCTGTCCGGGACCTCCGGCAGCCCGGCCGGGACGGCGGCGGTCAGCGCGGAGACCGCGGTGCCGATGCCCGCCAGCGCGGCGGTGAGGTCGCCCTCGGAGGGGCCGGACGAGGCCGCGGCCATGATCACCTTGATCGAGCGGAGCAGCCCGGCCGCGGTCGCGCTGCCGGTGTGCCCCGCGCGGTAGGCGGCGAGCAGGTCCCGGACCGCCGGACTGGCCAGGTTGAGGTAGAGCCGGGCCCGGACCCCGCCGTCGGTGCGGGCGGTGAAGGCGCGGGCCAGCCGCAGGGCGGCGGACGGTATCCGGGCGTCCGCCTGGTCGTCCTCGATCCTGGCCTTCAGCTCGGCCTCGCGGTCCGGCACCAGCACCAGCGGCAGGCCGGGCGGGTCGAAGCGGGCCGGGACGAGCTGCTCGCCCGGGTCGGCGAGGGCGCCGGCCAGCCAGGCCGCCTCGTGCTCCGGCAGCGGGCGCTCCGGATCGCGGAACAGCTCGCGGTTGCCGCGTTCGCTGCCCAGCTCGACCACCCGGCAGCCGCGCAGCTCGGCGTAGCGGTGCAGGAACGGCAGGACGGCGTAGCGGTCGCCGCGCGCGATCGGCACCCGCATCGCCCGGTACAGCATCTCCTCGAAGCCGCCGCCGCTGCCGAGCGCGACGTGCACCGCGCCGCCGCCCGCAGCGCGCAGCGCGCCGGCCGTGAGGTCGCCCTGGGAGGTGGGCACCGGGACGTCGTCGGCGAGCAGGGTGAACAGCCGTTCGTCGCAGAGCGCGGCGCCGAGCAGGTCGTTGCCGTGCCGGGTGAGGATCCGGCGCCAGGCGGCGGGCCGCAGCCGGGCGGTCTCGTACAGGCCGTCCACGATGGCGTCGGCGAGGGCCTTCCGGAGCGCGTGGTAGTGCTCGTCGCGCTGGAGGTCCTCGCGGCTGGCGGTGGGGGTGAGCCGGTCGGACTCGACCACGCCGCCGATGAACCCGGCCCAGCGGGGCAGCAGGTCGCGGGCGTCCTCGGCGAGCAGCATGCCGCGCAGGTAGACGGCGAGGTCGCGGTTGTCGCTGCTGCCGTAGCTGCCGCCGTCCTGGACCCAGAGCAGGCCGACCGCGTCGGTGGCGCCCTCGACCGGCTCGACCGGGAAGGCGGTGAGCGGCTCGAAGCGGCGGCCGAAGGCGGCGGCGAAGCGCATCCGGGCGGCGTACCGGTCGCCCTCCGGACGCCCGCGCCAGGGCACCTCGACGGAGTTGACCGGCCGCTCGTCCTCGCCGACGTGGACCGGGACCGACAGCAGCACGCAGTAGCGGCCGAGCACGTCGCGCAGGACGTCCTCGTCGGCGAGGTGGCCGTGCTCGGCCTTGAGCGCCAGCTCGACCACCGTGCCCGGCTGGGGCCGGGCCGGCACCGGCTCGACCTGGTACTGCTCGCCGCCGCGGCTGCGGTAGCGGTGGCCGAGCCCCGGCTCGCGGTGCGAGGTGGTGGTGACGGTGACCTCGTCGGCGACCGAGAAGGCGGAGAGGAAGCCCAGGCCGAAGGCGCCGATCAGCTCCTGGTTGCCGGTCAGTTCGCGCAGCATCCGGGTGTAGCCGGTGCCGACGGTGGCCAGGTAGGAGTGGATCTCGGGCTCGGTGAGGCCGGCGCCGGTGTCCTCGATGGCGACGGTCCGCCGGGCGGCGTCGGCGCGCACCCTGATCAGCGGGCGGTGGTCGCCGTCCGGGTCCTCCAGGAGCCGGCGGGTGTGCGAGTCGTGGGCGTTCTGGACGAGTTCGCGCAGGGCGACCAGCGGGGTGGAGTAGAGGTGGGTGGCGAGGACGTTCACCAGGCCGCCGAGATCGACCTCGGTCGTGCGCAGCTCCTCGGCGGGGGTGAACTCGGGCGGGGCACCATCAGACATGGGTCCTCAGTGTGCCAGTGCGACTATCTGGCGACCATTTCTTTCTTCTTGACGCCTTCCCGATGGAATGACGGAATGCGGTCAACTTCGACAACGTCGAATTGACCACCCCTCCACCATCGGGGGAATTGCCACCCGTTCGGTGGAGTTCGTCCACCCCACCGGTGAATGCTGAACGGGCGACGTCAGGGCACGGCGCCCCGGAGCGGCCACTCCGGGCGGCACCACCATTCGCTTCTCGCCAGGGAGACCAGCGTGTCCCGTATTCGCGCAGCCGCCGCCGTCACCGCCCTCGGGGCGCTCCTCCTCGTCGGCTTCGGCGCCGCCACCGCGAACGCCGACAGCGGCGCCGGCGCCGGTGCGAGCGACCGTTCCAACGGCAGCGTGGTGAGCGACTCCGGCTCCGGCAACATCATCGGCGCCGTCCACGGCAACGTGGTCAACACCCAGCAGACGGCCACCGGTTCGGGTGCGGGCAACCAGAACAACGGCGTCGCGGTGACGGGCAACGGCGGGACGGTCAGCGCCGACCAGGACAACACCGTCCAGCACAAGTCCCTCCGTCGCGACGCTCCCCGGCGCGACGGCGGCGTCGACGCCCAGGTCTACTACCCGCACGTCCTCTACTAGGACGCACCACCGGCTCGCTCTGGGGGCCCGCGGTCAGGAGAGCCCCAGCACCGCCCGGCCGAGCCGCAGCAGGCAGTCCCCGAGGTCCGGCCGGGCGTTGTGCGGACGGTTCCGCACCCCGTCGTTGACCAGCGCGAACAGCGCGTGCACCCGGATCCGGGCGGCCGCCGCGTCGTACCCGGGGTGCACCTGCCGCAGCAGTCCGACCCAGGTGCGCAGGAAGTCCCGCCGGAAGTCCACCGCGGCCCGGCGGTCGGGCGGGGCCAGCCGCTCCGTCTCGCTGAGCATCGCGCCCAGGTAGTCCCCGTTGCGCAGCGCGAAGCCGACGTACGCGCCCAGCCCGGCGTCGAGCGCCGCCCCGGGCCCGGCGGCGGCCGCGATCGCGCCGTCCACCTCGTGCCAGAGCCGCTCGCGGCTGCGCACCAGCGAGGCGGCGAGCAGCTCGGCCTTGCTGTCGAAGTGCCGGTACACGCTGGGGCCGGAGATGCCGACGGCGGCGCCGAGTTGGTCGGTGCTGACGTTGTCGAAGCCGCGCTGGTGGAACAGCCGCACGGCCGCCGCGAGCAGCTCCTCCCGGCGCGCCCGCGGTCTGGGCTCCGGCGTCGGCCCCGGCTCGGCCACGGCGTCGGGCCCCGCGGCCGTACCGCCCGGGGAGACCGCGAGGACGGCCGCGACCACCTCGCGCAGCAGCGCCTCGGCCCGTCGGGGCTGCGGCGCCGCCGACTGGTAGGAGAGCCCGGCGCAGGCCGAGAGCGCCGACCAGCAGAGCAACTCAGCGTCCCGGGCGGCGAGTTCCGGCCGTTCCGCGCGCAGCACCACGACCATCAGGGCGACGTCCGCGCGCAGCTCGCGGCGCAGCGCCGCCCGCCGGGCCGGCGGCAGCAGCCGGGCGTCGCGCTGCACCAGGGTGCCGAGCGGACGGTGACCGACCGCGACGGTGGCCAGCGCGGCCCCGAGGTCGGCGGTGGTGCGGGCCGAGCGCAGGCCTTCGGCGAGCGCGTCCAGGCCCAACCGGACGGCGCGGTCGAGCAGTTCGGGCTTGCCGCGGAAGTGCCGGTAGAGCGCGGGCGCGGTGATGCCGACGCCGGCGGCGACCTCGGTCATCGAGACCTGGTGGTAGCCGCTGCGGTGGAAGCGGTCGGCGGCCACCGCCAGGATCTGGGCGCGCCGCCCGGGCGGCCGTCGGACCACCATGGCGCGCCTCCCCGCCGTCTCCCCGGACACTCCGAGCAGGCTAGCAAGGATTCACTTGCCACCCCTGCCACCCGTGCTCCGCGGCCCTTCGGACGCTGGACAGCCGAAGCTACCCCGGATTAACTTGTGGGGCCATCACCAGGCACGTTCCGCCCCGGCCGGCAGCCCCGGCCGGTGCCGTCGAAGGGAGCGCCGCCGTGCGCCGCACCGTGTTCAACGAGGACCACGAGGCCTTCCGGGAGACCATCCGGGACTTCATCGCCAACGAGGTCGTCCCGGTCTACGAGAGCTGGGAGGCCGAGGGCCACCCGCCGCGCGACTTCTACCGGCAGCTCGGCGCGCTCGGCGTCTACGGCATCGAGGTGCCGGAGGAGTACGGCGGCGCGGGCGAGAGCGGGTTCAAGTACCAGGCGGTGGTCGCCGAGGAGACCGCCCGGGCGGGCGTCAGCTTCGGCTCCTCCGGCGTGCACACCGGCCTGGTGCTGCCGTACCTGCTGGAGTACGCCACCGAGGAGCAGAAGCGGCGCTGGCTGCCCGGCTTCGTCTCCGGCGACATCATGACCGCGATCGCGATGACCGAGCCGGGCGCCGGCTCCGACCTCGCGGGCATCACCACCACCGCGCGGCTCTCCGAGGACGGCACCCACTACGTCCTGAACGGCGCCAAGACCTTCATCACCGGCGGCGTGCTGGCCGACCTCGTCCTGGTGGTCTGCCGCACCGCCCCGTACGACCCGGAGAACCGCCGGGCCGGGCTGTCCATCCTCTGCGTGGACACCTCCTCCGCGGGCTACACCGTCGGCCGCAAGCTCCAGAAGATCGGCCTGCGCACCTCGGACACCGCCGAGCTGGCGTTCAGCGACGTCCGGGTGCCGGTGGAGAACCTGCTCGGCGAGGAGGGCCGGGCCTTCTCCTACCTGACCCACAACCTGGTGCAGGAGCGGCTGGCGATCGCCGTCGGCGCCTACGCGGCGTCCGCGGCGGCGGTGCGGTTCGCGGTGCAGTACGTCAAGGACCGCAAGGTGTTCGGCAAGGCGGTGGCCGAGTTCCAGAACACCAAGTTCACCCTGGCCGACTGCGAGGCCCAGGTGGTGGCGCAGCAGTCGATGGTGGACCGGGCGCTGGAGCTGTACCAGGACGGCGAGCTGACCGTCGCGGACGCGGCCGCGGCGAAGCTGTTCTGCACCGAGTCGGCCTCCACCGTGATCGACAAGTGCCTCCAGCTGCACGGCGGTTACGGCTACATCCTGGAGTACCCGATCGCCCGGCTCTACACCGACAACCGGGTGTTCCGGATCTACGGCGGCACCAGCGAGGTCATGCGCGGCATCATCGCCAAGTCGCTCGGCTTGTAGGGCCGTTCGGGTCATCCGGGCCGTTCGGGCCGAGTGCGGCAGCCGCGTGAAGGCGCGTCCCGCCGAACGC
>NZ_JBHVET010000218.1:8735-11443 GCF_042802135.1 Kitasatospora sp. NPDC057512 | reverse complement strand
CGACGGCAGTGCGTCAGGCTATGCGACCGGCGTTAAGGATCCGCTACCGGGCCGCGTTAAGAAATCGTCATGACGCCGCAGGTAGGTACCGGTGGCACGCCGGAGTGCGCCGGGTGCCGGAGACGGCGGGACCCCGAACCGGCGGAGCGGTTCGGGGTCCTTTCAGGGTGGAACCCGGGCACTTTCGCGCGGGGGGGGAGCCCGCGATCAGGCCCGGTAGCCGAGGACGGTCATCATGCCCGTCTCCGCGTGGTAGACGTTGTGGCAGTGCACCATCCACAGGCCCGGGTTGTCGGCGTCGAAGTCGACGGCCAGGGTCGCGCCCGGCAGCACCACCGCGGTGTCCTTGCGCGGGCCGTCACCGGGCAGCGCGAAACTGTGGCCGTGCAGGTGGACGGGGTGCCACATGGCGGTGCTGTTGCGGAACTCCAGCCGCACCCGCTCGCCCGCCGCCACCGGGTAGCGCTGCGCCGGATCGTACCGGCGGCCGTTGAACGCCCAGTCGGCCTTCGCCATCCCGCCGGTGAGCTCCAGCTTCACCGTGCGGTCCGGCGCCCTGGCGGGCAGCCGGACGTCCGGAGCGGCCTTGAGCTGCCCCGCCGTGACCAGCCGGCCGTCCAGCTCGGCGGGGCGGACGGCCGCGTCGGGCGCGGCGCCGCCGCCGGTGCGCAGCACGGCCAGGGCGGTGGCGTTCTTGCCCTCGGCCAGCGCGGTCAGCGGGAAGGCGCCGTCCTTGGCGGTCACCAGCACGTCGTAGCGCTCGCCCATGCCGAGCAGCAGCGCCTGGGTGGTGGCCGGTTCGACCGGGAAGCCGTCGGTGTGGGTGACGGTCAGCTCGTGGCCGCCGAGGGCGACCCGGTAGGCGGTGTCGCCGCCCGCGTTGACCAGCCGGATCCGGATCCGGTCGCCGGGCTTGGCGGTGAAGGTCTCGGGCGCGGTCGCGAGCCTGCCGTTCACCAGGTGGAAGGGGTATGCGACGTCTCCGGCGTCGCCTCCCAGCAGCGGGCTCTGAGCGCCCATCAGCATCCGGGACGGGCCGGCGGCGTTCGGGGTGCCGCCCGGGGTGCCGCCCGGGGTGCCGCCCGCGCCGGGCATCCCCGCCATGTCGTGGCCCGGCATTCCCGTCATCCCCGGCATGTCGTGGCCGGAGCCGCCCGAGTGGTCCATCCCGCCCATGCCCCGGGCGAGTTCGGCGAGGACGGCGTCCGGGGTGCTGCCGTCGACGCCGTCCACCCAGTCGTCCAGGACGACGACCCACTCCTTGTCGTAGGCCAGTGGCTCCCTGGGGTCCTCGACGATCAGCGGGGCGTAGAGGCCGCGGTCCTGCTGGACACCGGAGTGCGGGTGGAACCAGTACGTGCCCGGGTGGGTGAGCGCGAAGCGGTACTCGAAGGAGGCGCCGGGCCGGACGTCGGCCTGGGTCACGCCCGGCACGCCGTCCATGTCGTTGCGCAGCGCGAGGCCGTGCCAGTGCAGCGTGGTGGGCTGCGGCAGGTGGTTGGCGAGGGTGACGGCGAGCGTGTCGCCGAGGGTGGCGCGCACCTCCTGGCCGGGCAGGCGGTCGCCGTACGCCCAGCTGCGGACGGTGCGGCCGCCGAGGTCCAGGGTGGTCTCGGTGGCGGTGAGCGCGACCTTCCGCTCCGGGCCGGGATTGCGCCGGGCCTCGGCGGCGGCGACCTCGGGGCCGTTCGGGGCGAGATAGCCGGCGGGGGCGGCGGAGGGGGCGGCCGGGCCGCCGGTTCCGGCCGTGCCCCCCGTGGGGCCGTGGTTCATGGACCCGTGGTCCATGCCCTTCATGGAGCCGGAGGAGCAGGCGGTGAGCAGGCCGGTCCCGGCGGCGGCGAGCGCGGCGCCGAGGACGGTACGACGGGTGGGTGTGCGCATGGCGGAGTGCACCTCGTGCGGTGTGTGGGTGTGCAGGACGTCGCGTCGGCCGTTCCGTGCGCGGGCGCCGCGGGGCGCGAGCGGGCGCGTGGACGTGTGCGCGGGCGCTCCCGAGCGGGCGCGGGCACGGGACGGCGGGCGCGCGCCTACTGGCGCAGCACCGAAAGCCGGGTGAGGAGTATCCGCCCGCCCCCGGGCGGGGGCAGCGCGCGGACGGCCCTCAGCAGTCGGGCCCGAACCTCGGCGGCGGCGTCGCCGCTGCGGCGCAGCAGCGGGCCGGCGAGGAGCAGCACCAGGGTCCAGCCGGCCAGGACGGCCAGGCAGACCGTCATCGGGTCCATGCCGCCGGGCGCGGCGGGGTCGACGGCGGAGACGGCGGGGATGGCGGAGACGGCGGGGTCGACGGCGGAGGCGGCCTCCGCGGGCATGGCGGCCGGGCCGTGGTGGACGGCGGCGGGGTGCGCGGGGTGCGCGGCCGAGGCGTGCGCCCCCGCTCCCTCGTGCCCGGTGGAACCGCCGTGCCCGCCGTGCCCCCCGCCCGGATGGCCGAGCGTGTGCATCGTCACGATGCCGAACAGCAGCGCGGCGAGCAGCAGCAGGCGCGGCGCCCACGGCACCGGCGGACCGAACAGCCGTGACCGCACCATCCTCCGCCTCCTGTCCCCAGCCGCCGCAATGTACCCCGGCAGGGTATCCCGACAGCACACCGCGGACCGAGCCCCCCCCCCCCCCCCCCCCCCCCCGCCCCCCCCCCCCCCGGGCCCCCCCCCCCCCCCCCCCCCCCCCCCCCCCCCCCCCCGCCGCCCCCCCCCCCCCCGGCCGCA
>NZ_JBHVET010000218.1:0-8729 GCF_042802135.1 Kitasatospora sp. NPDC057512 | reverse complement strand
GTGACCGCACCAACCACCGCCTCCTTGCCCCAGCCGCCGCATTGTACCCCGGCTGGTTTTCCCGACCGCACACCGGGGCCCGCGCCCCCCCCCCCCCCCCCCGCGGGGGCACCCCCCGCGCGGGGGCTACTCCGGCTCCCGCCCCAGCACCGCGGCCGCCACGTGCTCGCGGAACCAGCGGTGCCCCGGATCGGCCGAGTTGCGCGGGTGCCAGGCCATCCCCAGTTCCAGCGGGGCGAGGTCCAGCGGGATCGGGAAGGTGCGCAGGCCCAGCGCGGCGACGGTGTCCGGCAGCCAGCCCTCGGGGACGAGGGTGACCAGGTCGCTGCCGCGGGCGAGCAGCATCGCGCCGGTGTGGCTGGGCACGATGACCGCCACTCGGCGCCGGAGCCCGAGGTCGGCGAGCCCGGCGTCGATCGGGCCGAGTCGCTTGCCGCGCCGGGAGACGCCGATGTGGTCGGCGGCGGCGAACCGGCGGGCGGTGATCCGGCGGCCGTCGAACAGCGGATGGTCCGCCCGGGCGAGGCCGACCAGGGGAACGCGGAGGAGCTGCCGGGTGCGGACCTCCGCGTCCAGGTGGCCGAGCACGCCCAGTTCGACGTCCACCAGCCCCTGCCGCAGCGCCGGTCCGTCCTCCAGCGCCTCCGGCAGGAAGACCACGTCCACCCGCGGAGCCTCCGCCCGGACCCGCTCAACGAGGGCGCCCGCCGTCCGTACCAGCATCAGCTCACCGGCCTGCAGCGTGAAGGTGCGGTCGAGGTGCACGGGGTCGAACCCGGCGCCGGGGCGCAGCACGTTGTCGCAGCCGCGCAGCAACGCGCCGACCTCCTCCCGCAGTTCGAGCGCCCGCGGGGTCGGGACCAGGCCCTGCCCGGCGCGCACCAGCAGCGGGTCCTCGACGGCGCGGCGCAACCGGGCCAGCATCCGGCTGACAGCCGCCGGCGAGGTGCCGAGCCGCTCGGCCGCGCGGGTCACGCTGTTCTCCTGGAGCAGGGCGTCCAGCGCCCGCAGCAGGTTGAGATCCATCGGTCGTCCGCTCCTGACCTGGGTCTTTGCATCCTGGGCAACTATCCGATGCCGATCCTTGCATTGTTCCCGCCGCAGCCGCCGACGACAGTGGAAACGACCGCGAAACCGCGAAACCGCAACACCCCCTCACCGAGGAGTCCTCATGTCGCAGCCCTCCCGCACCGACCGTTCCGACCGCACCGACCGTTCGGACCGCTCCGGCGACGTCCTCGCCGTCGTCAGCCAGAGCGGCTCGAACGTCCTGTTCTTCGACGCCGCCACCGACCGGCACCTCGACACCGTCCGGGTCCTCGCCGAACCGCACGAGCTGTGCTTCGACCCGACCCGGCGGCTGCTCTGGTGCACCAGCGCCTACCACTCGGGCTACTACGGCGCCAACAGCGGCCGCCGCACCGAGGTGACCGTCATCGACGCCGACACCCGGCGCGTCGTCGACGTGGTCGACCTCGCCCCCGAACACGGCCCGCACGGACTGGCCCTGGACACCGCCCGCGGCCGGCTGTACGTCAGCGTGGAGGGCGGCCCGGACCGGCCCGGCGGCGTCGTGGTCATCGACACCGAGACCCGCCGCCCGCTCGGCCGGATCGACACCGAGGCGCCCGGCCCGCACTGGTTCGCCATCACCCCGGACGGCCGGACCGGCTTCGCCACCAACAAGGAGGCACCCTTCGTCTCGGTCGTGGACCTCGACCGGGGCGTGCTGACCGCCAAGGTCGAGGTCCCCGGCAGCGAGGGCCTGGCCGTCTCCCCCGACGGCGCCCGGGTCTACGTCGCCGGCCCGTACCTCTCGACCACCACCACGCCCGCCCCGGCCCCCGGCATCCGCGTCATCGACGTCGCGACCACGGCCGTCACGGACGTCCTCGCGACGGGCTCCCGGGCCCTGCCGGCCCACCTCACCGCGACCGGCAGGCTGCTGGCCGGTGAGGTGCGCAACGTCCCCGACGGCTCCCCCCTGGGGCGCCAACTCCCGGGCCGCCTCACGGTCTTCGCCGCCGACGGGCACCAGCGGCTCGGCTCCGTCGAGGTGGGCCTGTTCCCGCTCACCGTCACCTCCTCCCCCGACGGCCGCCTCGCGTACGTCTCCTGCGCCGTCTCCTCCACCGTCGACGTCATCGACCTGGAGGCGCTGGAGCCGGTGGCCCGGCTGGAGGTCCCCCGGCTCGGCGAGGCGGGCGCGCACGGCCTGGCCTACCTGCCCCGTCCCGCCTGAGCCCCGGGACGGACCACGGGAGTTCGAGAACCGGGGCCTACGAAGAAGCTGTCAGGATGCGGCCGTCGGCGCCCACGGTCAGGTCGAGGCGCACCGCCGGCCGCCCCGCGGCCGTGCCCTCGCCGCGGTAACTGAGCGTACGGGCAGAACCGTTCGGGCCGGCGGGGGCGACGGTCGGGGTCAGGCCGGCGATCCGGTCGGCGAACCAGGTGTCGGCGAAGGCCCGGCCGGCGGCGACGACCTGCTCCGGGGTCAGGGCGGGCGCGCCGACCGCGTCGGCGGAGGGCGTGGCCGCGGTGACGGCGAGCAGGCGGCCGCTGGGCTGCTCGATCCGGAAGTCGCCGCGGTCGGTGCTGACGTCCATGATCTGCTGGGTCAGCCCGGGGTCGGCGGTGGTCGTGGTGAGGCTCACCAGCGTGCGCGGGCCGAACACGCCCTCCGCCACCCGCTGCGCCGTCGCGATGTCGTCGGACGGCGGAGCGAAGAGGCCCGGCGAGTCCCGGTACGTCCGGATCCCGAAGTGGACCACCAGCCCCACCCCCGCCAGCCCGACGGCCCCCAGCACCAGCCCGTGGACCAGGTCCCGGCGCAGCCGGGGCAGCCCGCGCCGCCGCACCAGCAGCCAGGCGGCGGCGAGGAGCGTCCCCAGCAGGGCGCCGGCCGCGTTGTCGACGAAGTCCGCACCGTCGCAGGCGCGTCCGGTCCCGAGCAGGGTCTGGACGACCTCGGTGACGGCGGACAGCACCGCGCAGCCCGCGAGCACGGTGACCGGCCGCCGGAAGAGCAGCACGCCGAAGAACGCCAACGGCACGTAGAGCGCGATGTTCATCAGCCCCTGCTGCGCAGTCGCGTCGGCCCACATGCCGGGCCCGATCGTGCAACTCGGCGGCCCCGAGTAGCCGGTGGCCGTCGGCGTCAGCGTCACCGCCAGCTCACCCGCCAGGCTCAGCCCCCACAGCACCGCCGTCGGAACCGCCGTGCCTCTCCGGCGGGCCCACCGGGCGGTTCCGAGGGCGAGCGCCGATCCGAGGACGGCGAACACGAGCAGGAGGGCGGGGACGGCCGAGTAGCTTGCTTCGATCATCAGGTCTTCCGGGTCAAGGGGAGGCAAAGGAACGCTACCGCAGCCGCGACACCGGCCGACCCGAGCCCCAGGTCCCTCGCGAGACCGAGTCGTCCACGCGGGGGACCTGGGCGTATGTCCGCTCCGGAGCAGGTGCCGGCTGTCCGCATCGCGGAACGCGGAGCGGCGCCGGGCTGACACCTTCCGCCTGACCGAAACCTGCCAAGTCGGCCGCCCCGCAGCTCATCCGGGGTCGGCGCGACGTCCCCGTCCTGGCCCGAAGCTGCCACGCGTTTGGTGTCACCCCTGAACCCGTGTGAGCGTGCCGGGGCCCGTGCGAATCTTGGGACCACCGAGGCCGCGGACGAACGAGAGCGGCCCGAAACCCCCCAGGATTCGGAGGACTTCCCCATGTTCACCTCCGCGCGTTCCCGCGGTCCCGTACGCCGGACGACGACCGGGCTCCCCACCGCACCGGTCGCCCCGCTCTCCGCCTGTCCGCTCCCGCAGGCCTTCCCGGCCGCGGTGGGCAGCGGCTTCTCCTGGGGCTGACCGGCCGGTTCCCCCCAGAGCTCCCAGGACTTCCGGTGCACCTCGTCGGCGTGCTGCTGACCGCCGCGACAGGCGGGTCGGCGGGCGCCCGGCCGACCGTCGGGGCCGTGCTCTCGGCCCTGGACAGCGTCACCTCCGCCCGCGACGGCGTCGAGCACCTCCACGTCCACATCACCCCCCGGGGCGTCCGGTTGACCTTCTACCTCGCCGGCTGCGACCTGACCGACGCCGTCGGCCGCGCCATCGCGATCGCCCACCGGGCCGTCGCCGGCCCGACGGCGCTCGCCCGGTTCGCCGTCACGGACTTCAACGTGCTCGACCGGCCGGCCGACCCTCGGCGCGACGCCCGCTGACGGCCGCTCACGACCGCCGACAGGGCCCACGGACGGCCACTGGCGCCCGCCCGGACGGCAGCACGGCACCGCGTCCGCTCCCCCAACGGTGGCTCCCCCCACGGCCGTTGCCTCTCCCCGGCCGCCCCCTCCCGAAGTCGCTCGACCGCCATTGGAGACTCATGCGCATCACATCCGTCGGCCACGCCGGCCTGCTCGTGGAGACCAGTGCCGGGCGCATCCTCTGCGACCCCTGGTTCAATCCGGCGTTCTTCGCCTCGTGGTTCCCGTTCCCCGACAACGAGGCGATGGACACCGCCCGGTTGCACACCGCGGAGTACCTGTACGTCTCCCACCTCCACCACGACCACTTCGACGCCGAGTGGCTGCGGACCCGGATGTCCAAGGACACCGTGGTCCTGCTGCCGGACTACCCGGTCCGCGACCTGCGGACGTCCCTGGAGGACCTCGGCTTCCGCCACTTCGTCCAGACCCGGGACCTCGAACCGACGCACCTGGACGGCGGCGTCCAGGTGATGGTCAACGCGCTCACCTCGCCGACCGACGGCCCGATCGGCGACTCCGCGATCCTCATCGACGACAACGGCACCCGGATCCTCAACCAGAACGACGCCCGCCCCGTCGACGAGCCCCGGATCCGGTCCTTCGGGCCGCTCGCCGGGCACTTCCTCCAGTACTCCGGGGCGATCTGGTACCCGATGGTGTACGACTTCCCCGCCCGGATGAAGCAGACCGTCGGCCGCCGCAAGCGCCGCAACGGCATGGCCCGCGCGCTGAACTACGTCGAGCAGTACGGCGCCGAGCACGTCTTCCCGTTCGCCGGGCCGCCCTGCTTCCTGGACGAGGAGCTCTTCCACCTCAACGACCTGGACGGCGACGACGCCAACATCTTCCCCGACCAGTGGGTCTTCCTCGACTTCCTCCGCGAGCGCGGGGTGACCAACACCCATCTCCTCCTGCCGGGCACCGTGGCCGAGTTGGGCCCGGACCGCAGCTGCCGGCTGGAGCAGGTCGACGAGCGGACGGTCGCCCGGATCCGCGACGACCGGACCGGCTACCTGCGCGCGTACCAGGCCCGCCGGGCCGACCGGATCCGCGCGGAGAAGGCGGGCTGGCCGACCACGCGCACCGACCTGCTGGCCGGCCTGCGGGAGTGGGTGGAGCCGCTGCTGCGGTACGCCGACCGCACCTGCGAGGGCATCAACGGCCGGGTCCTGGTCGAGGTGGTGGACACCCCTGACGCGACCGGGACCGAGGAGGGAGCCGACGACGGGACCGGAGCCGGGGCCGCACCCACCGAGCAGATCCTGTTCGACTTCCTGGACCGCCGGGTGGCCCGCTGGGCGGGCGAGGAGTGCCGCTACCGCTTCGAGCTGCCCCGGCCGCTGGTGGAGCGGATGGTCGCCGAGCGCTGCCCCGACTGGGCGAACGAGCTGTTCCTGTCCTGCCGCTTCAAGGCGGCCCGCAAGGGGCCCTTCAACGAGTTCGTGACCACCTTCTTCGCCTCTCTCTCGACCGAGCGGATGGCCTATGTCGAGGGCTACTACGCGGAGTTGAGCCAGACCGAGGAGCGCGCCCGGGCCGGTGACCACGTCGTCCAGCGGCTCTGCCCCCACCTCAAGGCGGACCTGGTCCGGTTCGGCTCCCACCGGGACGGCATCCTCACGTGCCGGCTGCACGACTGGGAGTTCGACCTGGCCACCGGCCGCTGCCTGACCAGTGACGACCGGAAGATCATCAGCGAGGCGCGGGTCAACCCGTCCGACGATGACCCGGACCTGCCCGAGATCCCCGCGGCCTGAACAGGACAGACATGACCCTTCCCCTGGTGTCGGTGGTCATCCCGCTCTACAACGACGCCCGCACACTGCCCGCCTGCCTGGACGCGGTGACCGCCCAGACCTACCCCAACCTCGAAATCGTCGTGGTCGACGACGCCAGCACCGACGACTCCGCCCTGGTGGCCGGGAAGTACCCGTGCCGACTGGTCCGCCAGGAGCGCAACGCGGGGCCGGCCGAGACCCGCAACCGCGGCGCCCGGGAGGCCCGCGGCGAGATCGTGTTCTTCCTGGACGCCGACGTCGGCCTCTCCCCGACCTCGGTCGCCGCGGCGGTGGAGCGGCTGGCCGCCGACCCGGAGATCGGGTCGGTGTGCGGCATCACCGCCAAGGAGCCGCTGCTGCCGACCACCCGGGTCGGGGACTACCGGATCCTCCAGTCGTACTACTGGCGGATCAGCTCCGAGGGCACCGTCACTCCCTGGTTCTCGGCCCTGGCCGCCATCCGCCGGTCACTGTTCCTGGACTCCGGCGGGCTCAACCCGGCCCTGCGCCAGACCGAGGAGATCGACTTCGGCGTACGGCTGTCGGCCACCCGCCGGATCGAGCTCAGCTCCGCGGTGGTCGGGCGGCACAACGACGAGGAGCGGCTGTCCGGGCTGGTCCGCAAGCTGTTCCGCCGGGCGCGCCTGCGGGTGCCGCTCTACGTGGACCACCGGGGCTTCATGCGCGGGTTCGAGACCCGCTCCCGGGCCGTCGCCGCGCTCGCCGCAGCCGGCGCGGTGGCCTCGCTGCCGCTGGCCCTGGTGTCCCGCCGGACGCTGCCGGCCACCGCCGCCCTGGCGGCCGGCGCCGTGCTCGCCGACCGCGGCTTCCACGCCTTCCTGGTCCGCGAGCGCGGGGTCCCGACGGCGGTCGCGTACACCGCCCTGCACTTCGCGGCAGGCACCGCGGTGACGGCGGGCGCGGCGGTCGGGGCCGGCCAGTGGCTGCTGAGCCCGCGGTTCCGGCGGCTGTACCGGCGTCAGGTGCCGCCGGTGGGCGCCGCCCGTCCGCCGCTGGCCGGTGCCCCCGGCCCGGCCGCCCCGCCGGCAGGCCGCCCGTGACCGCCGACCGCCCCGGGGCCGCCGACGGCCCCCGCTCCACCGCCCGCCCCCAGCGCGTGCTGCTCACCGGCGCGGCCGGCTTCCTCGGCAGCGCCCTGGTCCGACGGCTCGGCAGCTCGCCAGGACACCGGGTGGTCGCCCTCGACCGCCGTCCGCTGCCGCCCGGACTCGCCGCCCTGCCCTCCGTGGAGGCGGTGGTCGGCGACGTCCGGGACCGCACCCTGCTCGGCCGGCTGGCGGCCGAGGCGGACGTGGTCGTGCACGGCGCCGCCGCCCTGCCGAGCCACCCGGCGGCGGAGATCCGCTCGGTGGACGTCGACGGCACCCGCACCGTCCTGGACGCCGCCCGGCGGGCCGGGACCGACCGGGTGCTGCACATCTCCTCCACCGCGGTGTACGGCCTGCCGGAGCGCACGCCGACCCCGGAGACCCACCCGCTGGTCCCGGTCGACCCGTACAACGCCGCGAAGATCGCGGCCGAGCGGCTGTGCGCCGACTACCGCGACCGGGGCATGTGCGTGCCCGTCCTGCGCCCGAAGACCTTCATCGGCCCGGGCCGGCTGGGCGTCTTCGCGATGCTCTTCGACTGGGCGCTGGACGGCCGGGGCTTCCCCGTCCTCGGCGGCGGCCACACCCTCAACCAGATGCTGGACGTCGAGGACCTCTGCGACCTGGTGACCGCGGTGCTGACCCTGCCGGGCGAGCGGGTCAACCGGGAGTTCAACGTCGGCGCGGCCGAGTACGGCTCGTTCCGCGAGGACTGCCAGGTGGTCCTGGACCTCGCCGGCCACGGCAAACGGGTCGTCCCGCTGCCGCTCGGCCCGGCGAAGGCCGCCCTGCGGACGCTGGCCGCGCTGCGGCTGTCCCCGGTCTACGGACGCCTCGTCCAGAAGCTCACCCGGGACTCCTGCGTCGACATCACCGACGCCCGCGAGGTGCTCGGTTTCACCCCCCGCCACTCCAACGCGACCGCCATCGAGCGCAGCTTCACCTGGTACCGCGCGAACCGGTCCGCCGTGGCCGGCACCACCGGCCGGACGCACTCCGACCGCTGGCGCGAGGGTGCCCTGCGCACGGTCAAGGTCCTCTTCTGACAGCAGCGAAGGGAACGGAAGTGAGTACTGCGAGCGAGTACCGCAAGGGCCTCGTCGGCCCGCCGGTGCATCCGCCCGACGGGGACACCGGCCCCCCGCCCGCCGAACTGCCCGAGGAGCCCGGCGGGTCCGGGCCGCCCGGGGAGCCCCGGCGCGGCTCGCTGGTGCGCGGCCTGCTCCGGCTGGTCAGACCGTTCCAGTGGCCGAAGAACGCGGTCGTCCTGGTGCTGCCCCTGCTGGCGTCCGGCGCCTCGCCGTGGCCCGCCGTCGCCGACGCGCTGCCCGTCCTGGTGCTGTTCGTCCTCGCGTCCTCGGCCACCTACGTCGTCAACGACCTCGCCGACCGGGAGCGGGACCGCCGGCACCCGGTCAAACGCCACCGCCCGATCGCCTCCGGGGCCGTCCCGGTCCCGGTCGCGATCGTGCTCGGCGCCGTCCTCTACCTCGCCCTGCTGGCCGGCTCGGCGGCCGCGGGGGCCGCCGCGGTCCCGGTGCTCGTCTACGCGGTCACCAACATCCTGTACAGCTTCGTCCTCAAGCA
>NZ_JBHVET010000217.1:0-11486 GCF_042802135.1 Kitasatospora sp. NPDC057512 | reverse complement strand
CCCTTCAGTACGGGAACGACGGCGCGGCCGTTCAGGCATCGGCCTCAGGGCGAAGAAGCGCCCCGGCGGCCGGCGGGAGCGGTCACTCCCACTCGATGGTGCCCGGCGGCTTGCTGGTGACGTCGACGACGACGCGGTTCACGTCGCGGACCTCGTTGGTGATCCGGGTGGAGATCTTCGCCAGCACGTCGTACGGCAGGCGCGACCAGTCGGCGGTCATGGCGTCCTCGGACGAGACCGGGCGCAGCACGATCGGGTGACCGTAGGTGCGGCCGTCGCCCTGCACGCCCACGCTGCGGACGTCGGCGAGCAGCACGACCGGGCACTGCCAGATCTCGCGGTCCAGACCGGCCGCGGTCAGCTCCTCGCGGGCGATCGCGTCGGCGTCGCGGAGCAGGTCCAGACGCTCCTTGGTGACCTCGCCGACGATCCGGATGCCCAGGCCCGGGCCCGGGAACGGCTGGCGCTGGACGATCTCCTCCGGCAGGCCCAGCTCCTGGCCGACCATCCGGACCTCGTCCTTGAACAGCTTGCGCAGCGGCTCGACCAGCTGGAACTGGAGGTCCTCGGGCAGGCCGCCGACGTTGTGGTGGGACTTGATGTTGGCGGTGCCCTCGCCGCCGCCGGACTCCACCACGTCCGGGTACAGGGTGCCCTGGACCAGGAAGTCGACCGACTCGCCGTGCTCGCCGGCCTCGGCGACGATCTCGGCCTGGGCCTGCTCGAAGACCCGGATGAACTCCCGGCCGATGATCTTGCGCTTCTCCTCGGGGTCGCTGACCCCCTTCAGCGCGTTCAGGAAGCGCTCGGAGGCGTCGACCACCTTCAGCTGGACGCCGGTGGCGGCCACGAAGTCCTTCTCGACCTGCTCGGTCTCGCCCTTGCGCATCAGGCCGTGGTCGACGTAGACGCAGGTCAGACGGTCGCCGATGGCCTTGTTGACCAGGGCAGCCGCGACCGCGGAGTCCACGCCGCCGGACAGGCCGCAGATCGCGCGCTTGTCGCCGACCTGCTCGCGGATCAGGGCGATCTGCTCCTCGACCACGCTGCCGGTGGTCCAGGTCGGGGCGATGCCGGCGCCGCGGTAGAGGAAGTGCTCCAGGATCTGCTGGCCGTGGTCGGAGTGCAGCACCTCGGGGTGGTACTGGACGCCGTACAGCCGGGCCTCGTCGTTCTCGAAGGCCGCGACCGGGACCAGGTCGGTGGAGGCGGTGACGGCGAAGCCCTCCGGGGCGGCCGAGCAGGCGTCGCCGTGCGACATCCACACCGAGTGCTGCGCCGGGATGCCCTCGAACAGGGTGGAGCCGCTGCGGGAGACGGTCAGCGGGGTGCGGCCGTACTCGCGGGCGCCGTTGTTGTCGACGGTGCCGCCGAGGGTCTTGGCCATCAGCTGGAAGCCGTAGCACATGCCGAAGACCGGGACACCGGCCTCGAAGATCGCGCGGTCGATCTGCGGCGCGCCCTCTTCGTAGACCGACGACGGGCCGCCGGAGAGGATGATCGCCTTGGGGTTCTTGGCGAGCATCTCGGCGACCGGCATGCTGCTCGGCACGATCTCGCTGTAGACCCGCGCCTCACGCACCCGACGGGCGATGAGCTGGGCGTACTGGGCGCCGAAGTCGACCACCAGAACGGGGTCGTTGTCCGGCGCGGACTGGACGGGAATTGCAGAGGACACAGACGGCCTTCCGGCAGCGGTATCGAGGTGCCCGCGCGTGACCGCCTCCCCGGCGGGGGGCTGCGGCTGCGGCGGACGGTGTGGGGTGTCTGGACACCGATTCTACCGGGCTGTCCGGTTTCACTCGTCTGCCCGTCCGAACGACCGTGACCGGGCGGGGCGGCGGTTCGTTGCTTCCTACGAACGTACGGCCGCGCCGCGTCCGCCAGACGCGCCGCCCGCCCCCGCGGGGGCACCGCCGTACGGCAGCAGGACCACGCGTGGAGTTCCATCCCAGTCCACCGGCGCACGTGGTGCCGCCGCCCGGCCCGCCGGGCGCGCGGCACCGTGGGACCGTGCGCGGGTGCCGCGGCCGGCCAGCAGGGGACAGCGACCCCGGCCGCGACTGGGCCGAGAGGTGGGACGGCCGGAGTCCGGGGACGCCCGGGGCCGGCCGTCGCACCCCGGTCCGGTCCGGTGCGCGCCCGGGCGCACTCCCCCCTTCGCCCCGTGCCGCTACGCGCGTCCCCGTGCGCCACAACCATCCAGACCACTACGCACCGTGATCATCGGCGGCGGCCCCGGCAGGAAATGCTCTGTGCCGAACTGTGCCGAACCGGTTGCAGAGCGAGCCCTCCGTCCAGCACGATGCTCGTTGTACGCGGTTCTCCCGGCGCCTCACGGCTCACCGAGGGGGCCCGTGACGGCGTTCTCCGCAGCCGCGCCACGGAAGGCGGCAGCGGTTCCTCAGTTCACGCTCCGTGAGCGTAGGACCGGCGCAGACCTGTGCGCCGAGCCACCGCGCACGGGCGTGCGCGCCCCGCGCGGCCGGCCACCCACGCCGGAGCCCCGCGGCGCGCCCCGAAGCCGACCGACCCGACGGCGCTCCTCCCCCGGCGCCGTCACCCCAGCACCGGCGCGGCCCTGACGCCGAGTGCTGAACGACAAAGGGCCCCGTTCCCCCGCGGGGCCCTTTGCCCTTTCCTCTTCCTCAGGGGTGCTCGCTCAGGGGTGCTCGCTCAGGGGTGCTCGCGCCACACGCTCGGGTCGACCGGCTCCTCGGCCGGAGGCGGCGGCACCGCGCCGGCCACCGGCGTCCCGCCGGCCGGGGCGGGCGGCTCCTCGTGCGAGCCGAGCACCTCGCTCACCCCGGCCCCGGGGGCGAACGGCGCGTCCTGCGGCGCGGCGGGCTGCGGCAGCACGCCGTGCCCCGGAACACCGTGTGCCGGGACGCCGTACGGCGGAACGCCCTGAGCCGGGACGCCGTACGGCGGCGTCGCGTACGGCACCTCCGGCGGCACCGCAGGATGGGGAACCGTGCCCCGCCCCGGGGCGAACGGGGACTCGGCGTACGGCACGGCGCCCTGCGGCGCGCCCGCGCCCCGGCCGCGGAAGGCCGCCAGCAGCGGCGGCACCAGCAGCGCGCCGGCCAGCGCCCAGACCGCGTTGGCCACCAGCACGCTCACGAACGCCAACCCGCCCGACTCCTCCTGGGAGATCTCCATCCGCGCCGAGCCGATCCAGCCCGAACTGGACGTGGTCCGCGTCATCAGCACGCCGGAGACCGTCATCAGCAGGGTGAGCGCCCCGGCGTGCACGGCGGCCAGGCGCAGCCGGTCGGCCGCGTCCAGCCCCCGCCGGAACGCCACCCGGCCGAGCAGGGCCGCCGAGACGAGCGCGAGCAGCCCGGCCCAGCGCCAGTCGCCGGTCAGGTCGTGCAGGTCGAAGAAGGAGAAGTCGGTCTCGCTGCTGCGGTCGCCCCAGGAGGAGTCGCCGCGGGAGCCGTCGGTGCCGGACAGGCCGGAGTGCGCCCGGAAGGTCGCCCCCGAGCCGAAGCCGAGCAGGTTGAGGCCGAGGTTGGGCAGGAAGGCCAGCGAGATCCCGGTCTGCGCCCCGCTCTCGCTGGTGGCCGCGACCAGGACGAAGGCCGTCACCGAGGACAGCCCCACCGTGACCGCCAGCGCCTGGCCGGCGGCCAGCGCCGACACCGCCCAGCCGCGCACCGAGCGGCTGCGCCAGGCGGCCCAGCGCAGCGCGTCGGTGCCGTGGACGAGGAAGGCCAGCAGGCCGGCCAGCACCGCGGTCCAGGCGACCGCCTCCAGCCAGCCGGAGTCCGCCGTGATCAGCGGCTGGCCGGACTTCTGGCCGCCGGAGCCGAAGTCGCCGAAGTAGTCGGGCTTCGCGGCGCGGCCCGAGGGGTTCCATTCGGTGCCGCCGAGCAGCCCGAGCAGCCCGCTCACCGCCGCGAGGACCAGGGCGGTGCGCAGCGCCTCGGCGGCGGCCTGGCCCCGGGTGAGCTGGCCCAGCACGGCCTTGCGCCGGCGCAGCCCGGCCCGCAGGCCGAGCCAGAGCGCCAGGCACCACAGGACGGTGACGGTCATCGGCAGCACCCGGAGGGCGATCTCCAGCCGGTCGGTCCGGTCGTGGGACAGCGGGCTCTGGTACCCGAGCCGGAACGGTGCGCCGAGCGCGTTCAGGGCCATCGACACCGCCGAGCCGAAGCGCTCGCCGAAGCCGGCCGACTGGAACCGGTACTCGTACTGGTAGTCGCTCGGGATCGCCGCGATCAGCGCGGCGGCCAGCAGGACGAGGGTCGGCGCGACGGCCGCCTTGACCGCCGGGCGCCAGTCCGCGGCGGTCAGCAGGCGCTGGAGGGCGGGCTGCCTGTCGTACGCCTGCCCGGCGCCCCAGCTGCCCAGGGCCGGCGGGGCCGCGGCCACCGGCCCGTACCCGGGCTGGGGTCCGTACCCGGGCTGCGGTCCGTACGGTGGCGGCGGGACGGGCGGAGCGGCACCCGGCGGAGGCGGCGGGACGGGCGGGACGGCGGGCGGGACGGCGGCCGCCGGGGCAGGAGGCGCGAACGGCCGACCGCACGACCCGCAGGCGGGCGCCCCCTCCTCCGAAGTCGCCCCGCACGATGTGCAGTTGGCCATGGCCCGCGTTCCCCCCGCTCGACGAGTCCCTGGCCGCTCCAGGGAGCCCGTTTATCCCATCGGACCCGAACGGATGTCAACCGGGAACCGGGGCAGGCGGATTGGCCCGTCGGGCCGGGTTCAGCCGCGCTTCTTCGGGACCTCCGGGACGGGCAGCAGCGGCAGCCGCAGCGCGCCGAACGCACCCTCGGGCACGGCCGGCCGGGCCGGCGCCACCGCCGCCACCCGCAGGTACTCCCCGCCCTGGGCCGGGCGCGGGTCCGCCTCGCCCTTGTTCGGCCACATCGACATGGCGCGCTCGGCCTGCGCGGTGATGGTGAGCGAGGGGTTGACGCCCAGGTTGGCGGAGACGGCCGAACCGTCCACCACGCTGATCCCGGGGTAGCCGTACAGCCGGTGGTACGGGTCCACCACGCCGGTCTCGGGGGCGTCGCCGATCGGGCAGCCGCCCAGGAAGTGCGCCGTCATCGGGATGTCGAAGATCTCGCCGACGGTGCTGCCCGGGAAGCCGTTGATCTCGTCGGCCAGCGCCTGGGCGCCCCGCTCCGCCGCCGGGATCCAGGTCGGGTTGGGTTCGCCGTGGCCCTGACCGGAGGTGAGCCGGGCCTTGCCGAGCGGGCCCTTCTTCAGCGAGACGGTGATCGAGTTGTCCAGCGACTGCATCACCAGGCCGATGATCGTCTTCTCGGACCAGCGGCGCTGGTTCATCGAGCGGGCGAAGGTCACCGGGTGGAGCGCCGTGTTGCCCAGGTAGCGCAGCCAGCGCGGGACCGCCCCACCGCCCCTGACCTGGGCGATGGACAGCGCGCCCATCGCGTTGGAGCCCTTGCCGTAGCGGACCGGTTCGATGTGGGTGTTGGCGTCCGGGTGGATCGAGGAGGTGATCGCCACGCCCTTGGTGAAGTCCGCCTTGGTGCCGTAGCGCCGGTCGGTGGTCTGCGCGCCCACCAGGGCCTCCGAGTTGGTGCGGGTCAGCTCGCCCAGCCGCGCCGAGATCCGGGGCAGGTGGCCGCCGTCCCGCATCCGGTGCAGCAGCGACTGGGTGCCGTAGGTGCCGGCCGCGACGACCACCCGGGCCGCGGTGACGGTCCGCGCGCCCGCCTTCACCCGGTCGGTCCTCGACCGCGCGTCGGTGCGGCGCACGTCCACCGCGTAGCCGCTGCTCCCGTCGGCCCCTTCGATCTCCCGGATCCGGGCCACCGTGGTGAGCGGGTGGATCTCCGCCCCGCCCCGCTCGGCCAGGTACAGGTAGTTCTCGGTGAGCATGTTCTTGGCGCCGTGCCGGCAGCCGGTCATGCACTCGCCGCACTCCACGCAGGCCTTGCGGGCCGGGCCGGCGCCGCCGAAGTACGGGTCGGCGACCTCGCCCCCGGGGGCCGCCTTGGCCGTGCCTCCCCCAGACTCCGTCCGGGAGGTGCCCCCAGCGTCCTCGCCGTCGCCGAAGAAGACCCCGACCGGCGCCATGTGGAAGGTGTCGCCGACGCCCATCCGCTCGGCGGCCGCCTTGAGGTGGACGTCGGAGGGGGTGAGGGTCGGGTTGAGCCGGACCCCGAGCATCCGCTGCGCCTGGTCGTAGAACGGCGCCAACTCCTGCTGCCAGTCGGTGATGTGGCGCCACTGGCGGTCCTCGAAGAAGGCCTTCGGCGGCACGTACAGGGTGTTGGCGTAGTTCAGCGAGCCGCCGCCGACCCCGGCACCGGCCAGGATCAGCACGTTGGCCAGCAGGTGGATCCGCTGGATGCCGTACAGCCCGAGCGCCGGCGCCCACAGGTAGTTCGGCAGGTCCCAGGAGTTCCTGGGCAGTTCGTCCCGGTCGAAGCGCCGTCCGGCCTCCAGGACGGCGACCCGGTAGCCCTTCTCGGTCAGCCGCAGGGCCGCGACCGAACCGCCGAAGCCGGACCCGACCACCACCACGTCGTAGTCGAACTCCGCCGCACCGCCGGACTGCACCATCTGCCACCGCTCCTTCACCGGGTGAACCTGCCTGTGGGTACCGCGAAACCGGGCCCCGCCGCAGGTGCGGGGCCCGAGGTCCGTCATGCGGGGGCCTACTTGAAGCGCAGCGCCTTGAGCGCCCGCAGCCCGCCGGTCATCAGGGCGGCGAACTGCTTGTCGTCCAGGCCGAACGAGGGCGCGATCGGCATCAGCCGCTGGGTCGCGACGGTCTGCGCCTCGGTGAAGCGCAGGATGCCCTCGGCGCCGTGCCGGCGGCCCAGCCCGGAGTCGCCCATGCCGCCCATCGGCGAGCCGACCGAGCCGTACGCGGCGGCGTACGCCTCGTTGACGTTGACCGTGCCGGTGCGCAGCCGGGCCGCGACCGTCCGGCCGCGCCGCAGGTCCCTGGTCCAGACGCTGGAGTTCAGGCCGTACGGCGTGGAGTTGGCGGCGGCCACCGCCTCCTCCTCGGTGTCGAAGCGGTAGAGGGAGACGACCGGGCCGAAGGTCTCCTCGGCGCAGACCGCCATGTCCGGGGTGACGCCGTCGAGGATGGTCGGCTCGTAGAAGAGCGGGCCGAGGTCCGGCCGGGCGCGCCCACCGGCCACCACGGTGGCGCCCGCCTTGACCGCCTCCTCCACGTGCCGGGTGGTGGTCTCCAGCTGGCGGGCGGAGACCAGCGAGCCCATGTCCGCGCCGTACGCGAGGCCGCCGCCGAGGCGCAGCGCCCGGGTGCGGGCGGCGAAGCGCTCCAGGAACTCGTCGGCCACCGAGCGGTGCACCAGCAGCCGCTCGATCGAGATGCAGAGCTGTCCGGCGGAGGAGAAGCAGGCCCGTACGGCGCCCGCGGCGGCCGCGTCGAGGTCGGCGTCGGCGAGCACCAGCATGGCGTTCTTGCCGCCGAGTTCGAGCGAGGCGCCGACCAGCCGGGCGGCGGCGCGCTGGGCGACGTCGCGGCCGGTGCGGGTGGAGCCGGTGAACGAGACGTAGTCGGCGTGCTCCACCACGGCGGGGCCGATCACCGGGCCGTCGCCGATCACGATCTGCCACAGGTCGGCGGGCAGCCCGGCCTCGACCAGCAGCTCGCGGGCCCACAGCGCGGTCAGCGCGGTCTGGGTGTCGGGCTTGTTGACCACCGCGTTGCCGGCCACGAAGGCCGGCAGGGCGTCGCCGACGGACAGCTCCAGCGGGTAGTTCCACGGCGAGATGTGGCCGACCACGCCCTTGGGGCGGCGGGCCTCGACGGCGTGGGTGAGCACCGGCAGCGCGCCGCCGTGCCGCTTGTCCTTGAGGTACCCGTGCGCGGCCCGCCCGTAGTGCCGGGCGGCCATGGCGACGGCCAGCACCTCCTCGAAGGCGTGCAGCCGGGCCTTGCCGGTCTCCGCCTGGACGAGGTCCAGCACCTCGTCCTGCCGCTTGAGCAGCAGGTCGTGGAAGCGCAGCAGGACGGCGGCCCGGCGGCGCACCGGCAGCGCGGCCCAGGCCGACTGGGCGCGGCGGGCCAGTTGGAAGGCGACCTCGACGTCGGCCGGGGTGGACCGCGGCAGGCTGGCCAGCCGTTCGCCGGTCAGCGGGGCGACGGTCTCCACCAGGTCGGGTTCACCGGTGGCGGTGACGCCGGTGGCCAGCCTGGCGACCAGGGACGGCGGGACGGCCGCGGCGACGGTCCGGCCGCCGCCGGGGGCCGCCGGGTTGCCGGCGCCGGAGTGTTCGGTGGCCACTGCGTCTGCTGTGAGGTCCGACATACGGCGCAGCCTAGGCGTTCGGCGGCCGGTCCGGTACCCGTCGGTAACAAGAATCTGCCGCAGTCGGGCGAAAGCGGGCGCCCCCGCCCGGCCCGGTCAGCGGGCCGGGGCGAAGTTGTTGAGCACCGCGTAGAAGCGCTGCTCGGCCTCGTTCCACTCGTTGCCCCGCTCCGGGCTGGACGAGTAGATCGCGTAGCTGGTGCCGTCCTGGCTGATGAACTCGGTCTCGATCGCGCGCCGGCGGCCGCCCTCCTTGGCCAGGTAGCTGAACTCCCAGACCGCCGCCTCCTGGCCCTTCACCGCCGTGCTGGCCATCCGGTGCTGCTTGTAGTCCTTGAGCGACTTGGCGACGGTGGTCTCCATCTGCCGCATGTGCTCCAGCGGCTTGACCGACTGGCCGACGGTGACGGCGAACTGGAGGTAGTGCACCTTGCCGTCGGGGCTGTAGTAGATCTGGTTGTCCCCGGCACTGATCCGCTGCCAGGACGGGGTGCCGTTCGGCAGCGGGAAGCGGAAGCCGGCCGGGTCGTCGACCCAGTGGTAGCCGCTGGGCGGCGCCACCGCGGGGGTCGCGTCGCTGGTGGGCTCCGGTCCGGTGGACTCGGCGGCGGTCGGCGTCGGGTCCTCGGGGGTGTCGCCGCCGACCACGTGCCGGGTGACCAGGAAGGTGCCCGCGGCGGCCAGCAGGCCGACGGCCACCGCTATGCCGACGATCTTCAGCAGGTTGCGGCGCTTGGCCGGTCCCCGCTCCGGCGCGATGGAGTGCGGCACCGGCGCGACGGGCCCGGTGTGCGCCCGGGCAAGGTCCTGCGCGCCCCCGGCGGTGTCCGGTTCGGCGGGCGCGTCGGGAACAGCGGTGACGACAGGGGCGGCCGGCACAGCAGGGCCAGCGGGGACGGCGACCCCGGAGGCCTTCGGCTCGGTCGGCTCCTCGGAGCCCTCGGCCGGCTCCGCCACGGCCACCGGGCGATCACTGCGGTCCACCACCGGCACCGACCGGGTGGGCGTACGCACCGACGGGACCGACTTCAGCCCCATCGTGTGCCCGGCCTGCACCTCGGCCAGCATCGCGGCCGCCTCGTCCGCGGTGGGCCGCTCGGCCGGGTCCTTCGCCATCAGCGCGGCCAGCACCGGCCCCAGCGGCCCGGCCCGCCGCGACTCCGGCAGCGGCTCGTCGACCACCGCGGCGAGCGTGGTGATCGGCGAGTCCCGCCGGAACGGCGACTGGCCCTCGACCGCCGCGTACAGCGTCGCCCCGAGGCCCCACAGGTCGGAGGCGGGACCGGGCCGCTCACCCTGGGCGCGCTCCGGCGCCAGGTAGTCCGGCGAGCCGACCAGGTCGCCCGGCCGGGTCAGCTCGGTCGAGCCCTCGTACTTCGCGATGCCGAAGTCCAGCAGCACCACCCGCCCGGTGCCGCGCTCCAGCAGCACGTTGGCCGGCTTCACGTCCCGGTGCAGCACGCCCAGCTGGTGGCCGCGGTGCAGCGCGGCCAGCACCTGGCTGCCGACCTCGGCGGCGGCGCGCGGCTGCAGGGTGCCGTCCTGGCTGATCACGTCGGCCAGCGAGCGGCCGTCGACCAGCTCCATCACGATCCACGGCCGGCCGTCCTGCTCCAGCACGTCGTGCACGGTGATCACGCCGGGGTGCTTGATCCGCGCGGCCGCGCTGGCCTCGCGCTTCATCCGGGTGTGCAGGATCTGGAGGTCCTCCTCCGGCAGGTGGTTGACGGTCAGCTCCTTGACCGCGACCTCGCGGTCGAGCATCCGGTCCCAGGCCCGCCAGACGGTGCCCATGCCGCCCCGGCCGAGCCGCTCGCCGAGCTCGTACCGCCCGGCCAGCAAACGCTCCGCCTCGGCCGCCTCCGGCCGGTCCTGCACGCCCATCTGCGCCCGCTCCCCCACACATTCCGCCTGCCGTCACCGCGACGGAGGGCCTGGTGCAGACCACTGTTCGAACAAATCCCACGCACACATTAGGCGCACCTTGCCGCCCCCGGTAATCACGCCCACCCCCCGGACCGGTGGAACGGAATCCGGGCGGGCCGTCAGCCTGCGAACAGGACCACCGCGACGATTCCCAGCACCAGCAGCACGAACACTCCGCCCACCAGCAGCGGGCCCCACAGGGCGGGCGGTATCCGGGGCGGCTTCGCCCCGCTCCCTGCCCCCAAGTCCCCACCGTTCCGGCCCTTTCGGGCACTCCTCCCGGCCCTGGAGCCGACGGCCTTCCCACTACGCCCACGCGGCACCGCCGACGTCTCCGGCACCGGCCCCCCGCCGGCCCGGCTCCGCTCCTCCGCCTCCCCGTCGACCGGCTCCGGCGCACCCGCCAGCAGCCCCGCCAGCTCCCCGCGCACCGCCTCCGCCATCGGCCGCAGCGCCGGATCGGGCTGCAACAGCCGCTCCACCAGCGGCGCGAGCGGCCCGCACACCACCGAGGGCTCCCGCCGCCCGTCCCGTACGGCCGTCACCAGCTCCGGCACGTCCCGCTCCGGGTACGGCGAGCGGCCGGTGACCAGCCGGTGCACCAGCACCCCGAGCGCCCAGCAGTCGCCCGCCGGGCCGCCGTCCAGCGGCCAACGCTCCGCCACCGGGCCGACCAGGGTCGCCCGCACCTCGTAGCGGCGCCGCCCGCCCGGCCCGCCGAGCTCCTCGGCCAGCGCCTCCTCGGCCACTCCGGCGAGCAGCCCGCCGAGCATCGCCGCGCCGTCCTCGCAGACCAGCACCGCCTCCGCGGTCAGGGCGCCGTGGGTCAGCCCGGCCGCGTGCAGCGCCCGCAGCGCGCCGGCCAGGTCCGCCGCCAACTCGGCCGCCCGGTACGGCGGCAGCGGCCCTTCGGCGAGCAGCTCGGCCACCGTCCGCCCGACCGGCCGCTCCTCCACCGTCCACAGCAGCTCGCCCTCGACGAACGCGCCGACCCCGCGCAGCAGCCGCGGGTGCGCGACCGGCGCGGTCGAACCGACCGCCGCCACCCGGCGCACCATCCGGTCCGCCTGCGCCGCGGCGGCGGCCTCCGGGTCCTGTCCCGCCGTCAGCACCCCCGGCAGCTCCAGGGCGCTCAGCAGCACCGCTTCACCGGTCCGCTCGTCCACCGCCTGGGCGCGCAACGGTTCGGGGCGGTCCGTCAGCCGGTACCGCCCCGCCAGCAACTGACCGGGGCCGCCTCGCATGCCAGTTCCTCTCACTCACCGAGCAGCCTACTGAGCGGCTGCCAGG
>NZ_JBHVET010000216.1:0-11490 GCF_042802135.1 Kitasatospora sp. NPDC057512 | reverse complement strand
CCTCCGCGGCCGGGATGTCCACCGAGCCGAGCGAGACGGCGGCGGTCAGCGCGAGCACCAGGGCGACGAGGAGGACGGCGGCCAGCGGCCCGGCCCGCAGGATGCGGGCCGGGCGGGCGTCGCCGCGCTCCTTCCGAGCGGTGGCCGACGTCACCGGCTACTGCCCGTTCTTGGCGAGGTCGGGGCCCTTGACGAGGTCCGGGTGGACGGTCGCGGCGATCTGCCGGACGGCGTCGGCGTTGCGCACCCCCGCGATGGTCGTCACCTCGGAGCCGAGCCGGACGAAGTGCCCCTCCTGGACGGCCTTCAGGCCCTGGGTCGCGGGAAAGCCCTTCAGGAAGGCCTCGGCCTCGTCGAAGGCCTTGCGGGTGGCCTCCTCGCTGCCCCGGTTGCGCACGGCCAGCTGGATCCAGTCCGGGTTCTTGGCGACCACGTCCTCCCAGGAGCCGGGCTTGAAGTCGGCGTCGCAGTCGGCGAACACGTTGCGCGCCCCGGCCTGGCTGATCACGGCGTTGGCGACCTGCCGGCCGCAGACCGCCACCGGCTGCTTGGTGCCCGCGTCGAAGTCGAAGACGAAGTAGCTCGGCCGCTGCCCCTCCGGCACGGCGGCGAGCGCGGTGCGGACCTCGCCGAGCTGCTTCTCCATCCCCGCGACCAGTTCCTCCGCCCGCGCTGCGGTGCCGGTGACGGCGCCGAGCCGGCGGACGTCCTCCTCGATCCCGGCCAGGTCGGTGCGCGGCGCCTTGGCGGCCTTCGGCGTCCCGGCGCAGGCGGTGGAGAGCAGGTACACGTGCTGGATGCCGGCCGCCGCGTACTCCTCCTCGCTCGGCCCGGTGGCGCCGCCGCCCATCATCGGCATCGCGCCGAAGGTGTCCACGTAGAGGTCGGCACCGGAGCCGAGGAGCTTCTCCTTGGGGATGCTCTTGTCCCCGAGCACCGGCACCTTGGCGCCCTGCTCGGCGAGCGCGGCGGGCAGGGTGCCCTTGCCGGGCGGGAAGCCGGTGCCGATCACCCGCTCCCCCGCGCCGAGTTGGAGCAGCAGCTCCAGGCTGGAGGCGTTGCTGGTGACGATCCTGCCGGGCGCCTTGGCAATGGTGGTCTCCTTGCCCACGCAGTCGGCGACCGTGACGGGGAACCCACCGGCGGCATCGGGCCGGACGGTGACGGAGGCGCTCGACCCGCCCCCGGTCCCGCTTCCGCAGGCCGTGGCGAACAGGGCGACGGCGGCCGCGATTCCGCAGACGACGCGAGGGCGCATGACAACTCTCCTGGTCGGTGATGGTGCTCGGTGACGGTCCCGGGTGACCGGGCTCGGTCCTGGCACCGGGTGGTCGTACTGAGGGCCCGTGCTGCGGACCCGGACCAGGTAGTCGGACGGCCCGGGCGATGGGTTCCCGGCGATGCCCGACCAGCACCGTCCACACACGCCTCCTCGCCGGGGGCCGGACGTAGGCTGGCCGGATGGCCGACCCCACCGCCCCGCGCGACGACCTCGACCTCCCCGTCCGGCTCGGACCGCGCCCGCCCCGCCGGATGGTCTCGCTGGTGCCGTCACTGACCGAGGCGGTCGCCGCCACCGCGCCCGGGCTGCTGGTCGGCGCCACCGACTGGTGCAGCCACCCCGCCGACCTGTCCGTCACCCGGATCGGCGGCACCAAGAACCCGGACGTCCCGCGCATCCTCGCGCTCGCGCCCGACCTCGTCCTCGCCAACGACGAGGAGAACCGGCGCCCCGACCTGGACGCACTGCGGGCGGCCGGCGTCCCGGTCTGGGTCACCGACATCCGCACCCTGGACGGCGCCTTCCGCTCCCTGGACCGGCTGCTGACCACCGCCTGCGGGCTGCCCCGGCCCGACTGGCTGGACGAGGCGGAGGCCGCCTGGGCCTCCGTCGGGAGCGGCGGCGCGCCTCCGGAGGTCGACGGACCCCGGACCGTCGTCCCGATCTGGCGCCGCCCGTGGATGGTCCTCGGCCGCGACACCTTCGCCGGGGACCTGCTGCGCCGCCTGGGCCTGCGGCTCGTCCACGCCGACCACCCCGAGCGCTACCCGGCCGTTCCACTACCCGAACTGCTCGCCGGCCGGCCGGAGTTGGTGGTCCTACCGGACGAGCCGTACCGCTTCACCGCCGAGGACGGCCCGGAGGCGTTCCCGGGCACACCGGCGGCACTGGTCAGCGGACGGCACCTGACCTGGTACGGACCGTCGCTGGTGACCGCCCCGGCCGTACTGCGTCACGCCCTCGACCACCCCTTGGGGCCGGGCGGTACGGGCGGTACGGGCGCCTCGTAGGACGACCGCCGGTGACACGTGGGGACCGGCGTACGTCACCAAGGGGCGCCCTGGGACGCGACAGGGCCCGGGACGCGTGCTCGCGTCCCGGGCCCCGGCCTTTGTGGCCGTACGTCGTCAGCCGCGCGCGGCGGCCACGGCGGCGCCCAGCGCCTCCTTGATCCGGGGGCCGAGGCGGGCGAAGCCCAGCTCCTTCATGGCCGCCCGCAGCAGCTCCTCATCGGTCCGCTCGACACCGTCGCCATCCACCCACCGCACGACGGCGAGCAGCTCGTCGGCGGAGTAGGCGGTCACGGGGCGGCCGGGCGTGAAGTCCGGCTTCGCGGGACGGGCGTCGGCCTCCGGCTCGGCGGCGGGCACCTCGGCAGCGGCGACGGGCTCGGGCTCGGCCTCAGCGACCGGCTCCTCAACAGCGGCTACCGGCTCGGGCTCGACCTCAGCGACCGACTCCTCAACAACGGCTACCGGCTCGGGCTCGACGGCGGGCTCCTCGGTGACGGCCTCGGGCTCGACGGCCGACTTCTCGGCCTCAACCACAGGCGCCTCCACGGCGGCCTCGGGCTCGGCCACCGGCTCCGCCACCTCTTCGGCCACAGCCTCGGTCTCGGCGACGGGCTCCTCGACAACGGCCTCGGGCTCGGGCTCGGCCTCGCCGACCGCCTCGACCGTAACCTCAGCGACGACCGCCTCGGTCTCAACCGCAGGCTCATCAGCCTCCACGGCCGGCGCCTCGACAGCGGACTCCACCACAACGGCCTCGGGCTCGGCCTCGAGAACCGGCTCGGCCACAACCTCGGCCTCGACAACCGGCTCGACAGCCTCGGCCGCAGGCTCATCGGCCTCGACAACCGGCTCCTCGACCGCGACCTCCGCAGCGGTCTCCGACTCCGTGTCCGCCTTCGTCTCGTCGGCAGCCTCGGCCTCGGCCAGGGCGGCGGTCGCGGCGGCTACCAGGTCGTCGGCCGCCGGGGAGGGCGCCGGGAGGGAGACCACAGCGGCCGGGGTCTCCTCCTCGGCCTGCGCCGCCGCCGGCTCGTCGTCAGCGGCAACCGCGTCGGACGCCGGGTCGGCCTCAGCCTCGACCTCGGCGTCGGCCTCGGTCTCGGTCTCAGCCTCTTCCTTGGTCTCAGCCTCGGCCTCGACCACCGCAGTCGCCGCAGCGGCCTCCTCCAGCGGAGCCGTCACCGCAGCCGGGGCCTCTTCGACGAGCCCGTCCCGCTGTCCGCCAGCCAGCGCCTGCAGGGCAGCCGCCTCGGCGTCGGCCCGGTCGGTCGGCTCCTCGGTCCCGGACTCCTCGGTCCCGGACTCCTCGGCCGCAGCCTCCTCCACACCGGTCGCACCGTCGACATCGCTACCGGCCTCGGCCACAGCCTCGGCGGCGTCCTCGGTACCCGGCTCCTCGACCGCCTCCGCCTCGACAGCAGCGGCGCTCGTCTCCGCCAGCCCGTCCCGCTGCCCGCCTGCCAGCGCCTGGCGGGCCGTGTACGCGGCCTCGGCGGCGCGGCGGTCGGCCTTGGCGGTGACGAGTTCGGCGAGCAGGTCGGCGAGGCCGGCCTCCTCGAGCCCGGCGCGCAGGCTCCGGATGGTGGGCAGGCGGTAGAGGGTGCCCTCGTCGGCGGCGAGGCGCTCGACCAGGTCGATCAGCTCGGCGAAGGGCAGCCCGTCGAGGTCGTGGTCGGGCAGCAGGCGGGCGAGGCCGCGCAGGCCGGTGTTGATCGTCTCGAAGGCCTGGGCGGTGCGGTCGACCAGGGCGCCGTCGGTGGGCACTCGCGGGAGGGTGCCGGCCGGGGCGAGCGCGGCCCAGGCGCGGCGCTCGATCTCGGCGGAGGTGAGGGCCTCGTGCAGGTCCTCACGGCGGATGCGGCGGTCGGTGGCGAGCGCGACGGCCTGCTTGCGCAGCGAGCGGCCGCGCAGCCAGGAGAGCTTGACGCCGTTCTCCCGGCGCCAGGTGCTGTCGGCGGTGGCGGCGGCGAGGGCGCCGAGGTCGGCGTCGTACGCAGCGGGGAAGAGGGCCGCGGAGGTGCGGTGCACCCGCTGGAGCATCTCGACCAGCAGCGCGGTCTTGGCGACGGTGTCGGGCTCGTCCAGCTTGGTGTCGGCGGCGAGGGAGAGGACGGCCTCCCAGGTCTGCTGGAGGTCGCTGCCGCGCAGTTCGGCGAGGGCCGTGGAGGCCGCGCGGGCGTCCTCGGGGGTGGCGACGGTGTCGACGGCCGCGTACCAGGCGTGGGTCTCGGCGGTGAGCGTGAAGGCCCCGAGCTCGGCGTAGCGGCCGAGGTCCTCGCGGAGGTCGGGCTCCGCGGCGGCGTCCTGGGGGTCCTTGACGTCTGCGGCGTCGGCGACGTCCGCCGGGTCGGCTGCGTCGGCGTTGCGCGAGTGAAGCACTGTCATGTGAGGTCCGGTTCTGGGCGTCGACGGCGGGGCTGGCGGCGAGGGGGCGGCGGACCGGGTGCGCGGGGTCGCCCCTGGGGCGGGGCTAGGGGGCGCGCGGTCGGGCTGCCGGTGTGGACGCCCAGAATACGGGTGCCCGTTCGAGCCTTGCACGCACCCACCGCCCGGACGGGCGGGTGTCGTGTGCCATACCGCCCGCCTGGCCGCCACTCGGGCGGTCCGACCGGGTGGTCCGGCGCCGCTCCGGAGCCGGTCCGGAACTGGTCAGGCATTGGTCCGGACGGGTGTCTCCGCTGCTCACGGTTCCACACCGCCGACCCTCACCCCGACTCCTCCCGCCGCTCTCCGCCGGCCGGCCCGGGCCGCCTGTCCGGGCGCAGGTCCGGCCCCAGGTCCGGCCCCGGGTCCCGTCGCCTGCCGGGCCGCCGGAGCCGCTCCAGCGGCACCTCCCGTACGCCGCGTCCCCGTGTCGGGCCCCGCCGGCCGAGCGGCGGCCGGTACCCGGCCCGGCCGACGGCGTGCAGATCGACCGGAGCGAGGTACTCGCCGAGCGCGGTGCGGTGCCACCACGCGCCGGTTTCCCGCAGTTCGCGCCAATCGGTGAACCGGTAGAGGTAGAGGGTCGCCCGGACGTGGGTCGGCGGGGCGTCCGGGAACGGGTTGTGGCGCAGCAGGCGCAGGGTGGCCCGGTCGCCCGACAGCAGGCGGGTGACGAAGGGCAGGAACCAGGGGCGGGCGTAGGCGGGCGAGATGCCGGCGAACCACATCAGCCAGTCGAGCCGCAGGTGGTAGGGCGCGAACTGGCGCGGGAGCCGGCGGACATCGCCCGGCTTGCCCTTGAAGCCGTACTCGCGCCAGACGGTGTGCGGGGTGAGCACCGTCTCGTCGGTGCCCTCGACCACCACCTCCTGGCGGAGCCGGTTGACGCTGCCGAAGGCGCCGTAGGTGTTGACGAGGTGCAGCCGGTTGAAGGAGCGGTTCATGGCCTGGGCGCGGGAGAGCATGTTGCGCACCGGCCAGTAGCTGAGCACCACGACGGTGGTGGTCAACGCGATCACGAGCGCCTCGTACCAGAGCGGCGCGCCGGGGTACGCGCGGGCGTGGACGGGCAGGCCCAAGCGGGCCGGCTGCACGGCGGCGAGGACGAGGACGATGGTCAGCCAGTTGAGCCAGGCGAAGTTGCCGGAGGCGACCAGCCAGAGCTGGGTGACGAGGACGGCGCAGGCCGCGTAGCTCGCGATCGGCTGCGGCAGCAGCAGGCCTACCGGTACGACGAGTTGGACGAGATGATTGGCGGCGGCCTCCACCCGGTGGACCGGGGCGGGCAGGTGGTGGAAGAACCAGCTGAGCGGTCCGGGCATCGGCTGGGTCTCGTGATGGAACCGGAGACAGGTCAGGTCCCGCCAGCAGCTGTCGCCGCGCAGCTTGATCAGTCCGGCGCCGAACTCGACCCGGAAGACCAGCCAGCGCATCAGCCACAGCACCAGGGTGGGCGGGGCGGTGTCGGCGTTGCCCAGGAACGCCGCGAGGAAGCCCGCTTCGAGCAGCAGGGACTCCCAGCCGAAGGAGTACCAGGTCTGCCCGACGTTGACGATGGAGAGGTAGAGGACCCAGAGCACCGCCCACAGCAGGACGGACGCCCAGAGCGGGACGGCGTCGCCGAGCCCGCCCACCACCGCGGCGGCGAGGGCGGCGCCGCTCCAGGCGACCGCGGCGAAGAACCGGTCGCTGTAGTGGAGGTGGAACAGGCCGGGGGACCGGCGGAACGGGACCCGGGCGGTGAACCGGGGCACCGGCAGCATGCCGTCGGCGCCGATCAGGGCGCGGAACTGCGCGGCGGCGGCCAGGAATCCGATCAGGTAGAGGGCGGCGAGCAGGCGTTGGACGAGCAGCCGGCTCAGCCAGTAGTCGGGGGCGGCGAACCAGTCCATGCGGCCCATGCCTACCACCCGGCACCCCGGGCGCGGGCCCGGTCGGGGCGGCGGAGCGGGGAGGGTTCACCCGCTCGGCCCGGCGGAATCCCGGGCGGATCCCGCGGGATTCCCGTGGGAATTCCGGCGAACTCCCGATACCGGGCGGCCCCGGACGGCGCCCCGGAGGATCTCGGATGGCCCCGAACGGTACCGCGCCGGTACCGCGCCGGCACCGCTTCGGCACCGCGCCGGTACCGTGGCGGGGTCCTCTCCACGGGGGTGAGAGGCGCCCCGCCACGGCGGTGGTCGGTCCGCACCGGCCGGGGTTCAGCCGGGCAGGACGGGACCGGCCTCGCCCGCGATCGCCGAGCGTCCGGGCACGGAGCCGCCGCTCTGCTGGAGCCGGTCGACGAGCAGGGCGGCCAGCGTGCCGAGCTCCTCCTCGGTGCGGGACTGGGCGGTGATGTCCATGCCGACGGTGAGGACGCCGTTGATCCGGCCGGTGAGCGCGGCCCGCAGCGGGGTGCAGGTGAAGCTGAAGACCTGCCGGCCGCGCTGGGCGTCCGGGCGGGCGGCCTGCATCCGGACGTTGTCGAGGACGGCGGTACGACCGGTGCGGTACGCCTCCACGACGGTCTGTTCGAGGCCCGCCGCACCGAGCTGCGGGTACGCGGCGCCGATCGTCCCGTACGCCGTCGGCGCGCCGAAGGTGTCGGCGTGCTGGGCGTTGGCGTAGCGGACCTCCTGGCCCGGGCCCTCGGTGAGCAGGATGGGGTACGGCGAGCCGTCGAAGGCGGCGAACATCTCCTGGCGCTGGGCGAGCAGGCTGTCGCGCAGCCGGATCTCGGAGAGCAGCGCCTCGGCGAGGTGCTGGATGTCGCGCAGCCGCTCGCGCCCCCACTGCCGGGGTTCCCGGTCGAGCACGCAGACGGTGCCGATGACGGTGTTGGTGTCGTCGACGAGCGGGGCGCCGAGGTAGGCGCGGACGCCGAGTTCGTCCACCACCGGGTTCCCCGCGAACCGGGGGTAGGCGAGGATGTCGTCGAGGGCGAGGGGGGAACGCTGGGCGACCACGTGCGGGCAGAAGCCGTGGCTCAGCGGCATCTCGCGGGTGGGGAGGTCGAAGGCGATGCCGCGGTCCGCCCAGGACGATCCGTCCTCGGCCGCGGCGTCGGCCGAACTTGGCGGAATGTAGAGCCCCCGGAACATCTGGCGTTCGTCGTTGATGAAGTTGACCATCGCGATGGGAGCGCGCGTGATACTGGCTGCCAGGTGGGCGAAGCGGTCGAAGGCCTCGTCCGCGGACGGGTCGTTGAGCCCAAGGCCGCGCAGCCTGCGGGTTCGCGCGGACTCCCCGGAGGCACCCGGGAACTGGCCTTGAGTGCTCATCACATCTGTCATGGCGCACATGTAACCAGACATCAGAACGCCCGGGCGGGTCCGATCGACCGTTCTTCAGTCCTGCCGATGTCCTTCCGAAGTTCTTCCGAAGTCCTTCCAGCGCACCGCCGGAGCCGCACCGGAGTCTTGCCGATGGCTCGTCAAAACCGCATGTGGACGACCGGTCGACGGACCGTCACGGAACCGAAGATCGATTCCCGTCCGGCACCCGGCCGAAACCCCTCCCGACGGGGATGGGCCGAATCGCGCCAATCCAAGATCGACTCTGGGATGCCCCGGTACCCCATACAACAATGAGCCCTGCCGAAGACACGGACGGTGCCCGTCGCCGGGACACCGCCCGGTGACGCATGCGCCGATCGCACCGGGGCGACCGGCCGACACCCCCGCACACCCACCGCCCCCCGTAGGGGTCGCCGGAGCGGCATCGACGGCACGGACGGAGGCACGGCACCACACGTATCGAGAGGACCGGAGCATGGCGATGGACTACTTCACCGACGACCGTCACGAGGGCCTTCGCGCCGAGGTCCGTGACTTCGCGGAGAAGGAGGTGCGTCCGCGGGTGGCCAGGATGGAGGCCGAGCGGACGATCGAGGTCGAGCTGGCCAGGGAGATCGCCCGGCAGGGCTGGATCGGCGTGACGATCCCCCGGGAGTTCGGCGGCCTCGGGCTGGGGCACGTCGCCAAGACCGTGATCATCGAGGAGCTGGCCCGGGTCAGCGGGGCCGCGGGCTCGATCGCGCAGGCCTCCCAGCTGGGCGTGGCCAAGGTCCTCCACTACGGTTCCCAGGCCCAACGTCGCACGTGGCTGCCGAAGTTCGCCTCCGGCGAGTGCCTGCCGACCATCGCCGTCACCGAGCCGGAGTCCGGCGGGCACGTGCTCGGGATGACCGGCACCGCGGTCCGCGACGGCGACGAGTACGTGCTCAACGGCCGCAAGTGGTTCGTCGGCAACTCCCACATCGGGGACGTGCACGGCGTGGTGCTGCGCACCGGCCACGGCAGCCGGGGCCTGTCCGCCTTCCTGGTCGAGAGCGACCGCCCCGGGTTCCGCACCGGCTCCCCCGGGTCCCAGAGCGGGCTGTACGGCTTCAGCTTCGGCGAGATCCTCCTGGAGGACTGCCGCATCCCGGCCGGAAACCGGCTCGGCCGGGAGGGGCGGGGACTGGACGTCGCCTACTCCTCCTCCACCCTCTACGGCCGGATCAACCTCGCCGCCGTCGCGCTCGGCATCCACACCGCGATCGTCGAGGACACCGTCCGGTTCGCCGAGGGGCGCGTCCTGTACGGCCGACCGATCAACCAACTCCCGAACATCATGCTCAAGTTGGGCGAGATGCAGTCCCGGCTGATGACCGCCAGGCTCGCCGCCTACCACGCCTCCCACCTGCTCGACCACGGCCGCGCCTGCGACGCCGAACTGATGAACGCCAAGCTCGTCAACACCGAGTACGCGCTGGACTCCGCGCGCAACGCCATGGAGATCCACGCCGCCCGCGGCCTCCAGCCCGAGTTCGGCATCGAGCGCTACCTGCGGGACGCCACCCATGTCTACCCGCCGGCCGGCACCTCGGACGTCCAGCGGCTGCGGCTCGGGCAGTTCGCCTCGGGCACGTACGGCAAGCAGTGGTCGGCGGAGCTGTCCGAGCTGACCAGCTGGCCCTGGAGTGAACTCGCCGCCCAGCGGGAGGCTCACGTGGAGAAGCCGCCAGGCCTGGGCGGCCGGGTGCTGCCGATGCCGCTGGCGGGCTGAGATCCAGCCCGCCGCGACGCGACTTGACCTGTTCCTGCCGCATCTTCCCCGTGGCCGTCCCCGACCTCCGAGGGCCGTCGGCCCGACCGGACCGAGGGCTGTGAGCTGCGGCGTTGCATCGGCGGAGCGTCCGGCGCTGGCCCTGCCGCGAGGCCAGCGGCCTTGTGCGCAGAGCCAGTTGATATTGCGTCGACCGCACCCGGGGCTGATAGCGTTCCGTGCCGTCGGCGGCCGTGCTGCACCCTGCCGGACCGGTGGCGCCGCGTCACCGGCTCCGACGGTTCCCGGCCTCGGCTCCCCGCGACCCGGCCGCGCCGTACGGGTCGGCCCGCCACTCGGACCCACCGGTCCGAACCGGCGCGCCGGTCCCACGGCCAGGCCCCACGACCCGGTTCCACGACCCGGCCCCACCGCCGGGTTCCACGCCCAGGTTCCACGACCCGGCCCCGCGACTCGGCCCTGCAGCAAGGAATCAGATGCCAGGCATACCGGCCCCCCGCACCGGCCACCGCGCCGGCCGGTCCGGCTCGCTCCGCAGCCCGCTCCTCGCCGCCGTGCTGGTCCCCAACCTGGGCCTCGCCGCCGCCTGGGGCTACGCGGCCTACCTGCTGCGCGACTCCGGCCAGCGCACCGCGCTGCTGGCCGGCAGCGCGGTCGTCGCCGCGGTGGTGCTGATCAGCCTGTTCCGCGGCATCCGGACCGCCTGGGCGCTGTCCGCGCGGCTGTCCGAACTGCGGGCCGACACCATGGCGCTCGCCCAACAGGAGATCCCCGAGGTGGTCGGACGGCTCCGCGCCGGGGAGCAGGTGCCCGTCCCGGCCGCCTGGACACCCTCCCGACGTCACGGCGACGACGTCCAGCAGGCCTCAGAGGGCCTCGCCGCCGTCCGGCAGGCCGCGGTCGCCGCCATCGTCCACCAGGCCCAGGGCCGCGAGGGGACGAAGAAGGTCTTCCTCAACATCGCCCGGCGCACCCAGATCCTGATCCACCGGCAGATCAGCATGCTGGACGCGCTGGAACGCGAACACGAGGACCCGGAACTGCTGCGCGAACTGTTCGCGGTCGACCACCTGGCCACCCGGATGCGGCGCAACGCCGAGAACCTCGTCATCCTCGGCGGCGACCTGCCCGCCCGGCGCTGGCGCAACGCCGTACCCGTGGTCAACGTGCTGCGCAGCGCCGTCTCGGAGACCGAGAGCTACTCCCGGGTCGTCGTCCGGGGCGTACCGCGCGTCTCGCTCGGGGGGCAGGCCGTCGCCGACGTCATCCACCTGGTCGCCGAACTGATCGAGAACGGCACCACCTTCTCCCCGCCGTACACCCAGGTGCAGGTCTCCGCGAAGGAGGTGCCCGAGGGCCTGGCGGTCGAGGTCGAGGACCGCGGGCTCGGCATGACCGAGACCGAGTACCAGCGCCTCAACGCGTACCTGGCCGACCCGCCCGACCTGGACGTCTCCGCGCTCGGCGACGACCTGCGGCTCGGCCTGTTCGTCGTCGCGCGCCTGGCCGCCCGGCACGACGTCCGGGTCAGCCTGCACCCGTCCCCGTACGGCGGCACCCGGGCCGCGGTGCTGGTGCCCTCGGCGCTGCTGGAGCAGGTCGCGCAGTCGGCCGCGGTGTCCGGGCTGCCGTCGGGGGCCCGGATCACCCGGGCGCCGGTGTCCGACGTGGGGGTCGTAGGGGTGGGGACGGGAGCGGGAGCGGGAGCAGACGCAGGGGCGGGCGCGGCAGTCGGGGCCG
>NZ_JBHVET010000215.1:0-11494 GCF_042802135.1 Kitasatospora sp. NPDC057512 | reverse complement strand
GGCACGCAGCCAGCGGTGGGACGGGTCGTCGTCGTGGCGGGGGTGCCACAGCATGCTGACGCGCAGCGGCTTCACCTCCAACGGCACCGGGAAGGCGACCAGTTCGAGCGAATCGGCCAGCCGGCCGGCCAGGGCGGCCGGCGCGATCCCGACCAGGTCGCCGGCGGCTATCAGGCGCAGCGCCGCGGTGAAGCCGGGCACGGAAGCCGCGACGGTACGCCGCGCTCCCTCGGCCTCCAGCAGTCTGTCGACCACGGTGCGCAGGCGACCGTGACGGGAGACCACGACGTGGTCCCACGCCGCGAAGCGGGCCGTCGTGACCTCGCCGCTGCTCAGCGGGTGACCGGCGCGGACCACGCCGAGCAGCGGCTCGCGGACCAGTCCTTCCGACCGGAGGTCGGCCTCCTTGGAGGCGTTGACCCCGATCGCGACATCGGCGGCGCCCTCGCGCACCGCCGCGCCTTCGTCGGCTGCCCGCCCTCCGCCGAGGAGACGCAGCTGGACGCCGGGGGCTTCGGCGCGCACGAGGGTCAGCAGGTCCGTGCCGAAGGACCCGATCAGGTCCTCGGGCGCCAGAACGGTGAAGCTGCGGCGCCAGGCGGCCGGCGCGTCCTCCTCCGCGGGCCCCAGCAGGTTCCGGGCGTCCTCGACCAGGGCTCGCACCCGCGGACGCAGCGCCAGCGCGTACGCGGTCGGCTTCAGTCCGCGGCTGGAGCGCACCAGCAGAGGATCGGCGAAAGCGGTCCGCAGCCGGCCCAGGGCCCTGCTGACGGCCGGTGCCGACAGGTCCAGCCGGCGGGCCGCCGCGGTGACGCTGCCCTCCTCCAGCACGGCGTCGAGGATGACGAGGAGATTGAGGTCGAGGGACGTGACTTTCACCAAGTGAAAATAGCACTTGCGTTCTTTTCACTGGTCGCAATCCGCGACCGGTCCTAGGGTCGTGAGCACCGCCGCAGGAGGCGGCCCCGGACGCCCCAAACGCCCCGGACACACGGTCCGGAGCCCCCCGTGCACGAGGGGGAGACAGCGGGCCGCAGCAGCCCGAGAACGGGCCCGGACACGACATCAAGGAGCACCATCCATGACGGACGACACGATTGACGACCCGGTCGACCCGGTCGACCCGGTCGAGCTGGTCGCGCTGGGCAGCCGGGCACTGGCCGCGGCCGGGCACGGTGACATGGTGTGGGGACACCTGGCGGTCCGCGACCCGGGCGGGCGCGGCGTGTGGATGAAGTCGGCCGGCTGGGGGCTGGAGGAGATCACCCCCGAACGCGTCCTGCTCGTCTCGTGGACCGGCGAGCGGTTGGCGGGAACCGGACGCGTCCACCTCGAACACCACCTCCACACCGAACTCATGCGGGCCCGTCCCGACGTGCACGCCAGCGTCCACACCCACTCCCCGACGGTCAACGCCTTCAGCGCGCTCGGCGAACCGCTCCGTGCGCTCAGCCACGACGCCGTCGTCTTCGCCGAGCACGGCCTGCCCCGCTACACCGCCACCGACAACCTCGTCCGCACCCCCGGACTGGGCCGCGCGCTCGCCGCCGACCTCGGCGGCGCCCGCGCCTGCCTGATGCCCGGGCACGGCCTGGCGTCGGTCGGACGGGACACCGCCCACGCGGTCATGTACGCGATCCTGCTCGAACGGGCCTGCCGGACCCAGCTCACCGCCCGCGCCGCGGGCGAGCTCCGGCACTGGACCGGCCACCAGGAATGCCTGGAGAAGGACGCGGTGGCCTGGCCCGACAGCCAGATCAGCGCCGGATGGCAGTACTGGCTACGCCGTGCCGCACTCCTCCAGGCCCGCTGACCCTTCCCGTTCTCGCGACGCCCGTCCGAAAGGAACCCCGCACGTGGCCCCCCACGCCTCCCCGATACCCGCCCCGCCGACCGCGCCCGCGCCCGGGACCGCCGCCGCTCCCGGGCCGGGCGTCCCGGGCGGCAGGCGGCGGATCGGCACCTGGGCGGTCGCCGCCGCCTTCTGGGCCGTCACGGCCGGGACGACGGTGCCCACCCCCCTCTACCCGCTGTACGAGCTCGCCTTCGGTTTCTCTCCGCTGGCCGTGACCGTGGCCTTCGCGGTCTACGCGCTGGCCGTGGTCGCGGGACTGCTGACGCTCGGGGGGCTCTCCGACCGCTACGGCCGCCGTCCGGTCGCCGCCGCGGCGCTGCTCACCGCCCTGGCGGCCGCCGTCGTGTTCCTCCTCGCCGAGAACCTGGCGGCCCTCCTGGTCGGACGGGTGCTGTCCGGGCTGGCCGCCGCGCTCATCACCGGGACCGCCACCGCCCACCTGGCCGAACTGGCGCCCGCCGACGGCCGGTTCCGTGCCGGGCGGCTGGCGCTCGCCGCGAACATGGGCGGCCTGGCCTGCGGCCCGCTGCTCGCGGCCGTGCTCGCCGACACCACCGCCTGGCCGCTGCGAGCCGCCTGGGTCGCCACCGCGGCGCTGCTGTCGGCGGCCCTGGCCGCACTCGCCGTGGCCCCCGAGACGGTGACACCGAGGGAGCGGGGAACCGGTTCGATCGCCCGCGGGGCCCTCGTGCCGACCGCCGTCCGCAGGGAGTTCCGGCACGCCGCACTCGCCGCGGGCGCGGGATTCGCCGTCCTCGGCGTGCTCACCGCGGTGACCGGACTGTTCCTGGCCGAGGTCGCGCACCTCCACAGCCTCCTGGCCACCGCGGCAACGGTCTCCCTCGCGTTCGCCTGCACCGGCACGGGCCAGCTCCTGGCCGCACGGCTGGGGCGCGCCGCCCTGCCCGCGGCGTGCACCGGGCTGATCGTCGCGGCCGGGCTGATCGCCGCCGCCGTGGCGGCCTCCTCCCTCCTGCCGCTGCTCGGCGCGGCGCTGACGGTCGGCCTGGCGACCGGCGTCGCGGTCGGCCACGGAATCGCGCTCATCGGCGCGCGCACCCCGCCCGAGACCCGCGGCCGTACCGTCTCGGCCTTCTTCGCCGTTCTGTACACCATGCTGGCCCTGCCGGCCGTCGGCGTCGGCGCGCTGATCGGCGCCGTCGGACTGCGCACCGCCGCCACCGTCTTCGCCGCCGCGGTCGCCGTCCTGGCCGCTACCGTCCTCCTGACCCAGCGGGAATCCGCCCGCCGGTGACCCCCGGAGAACGGGCCGGGCCCCAGAGCGCACCGGCCGGAGGCCGGACGTCGGCAGCCGGTGTGAACCGTTCGTGGACAGCGGGCCGTAGACACCGTTGAGGTGGCCACCAGGTGGTGTCACCTCGTCAGTTCCGGCTCGGTGCGGCCGTGTTGGTGAAGTGCGGCAGCAGCACGGCGCTGCCCAACAACTCCCGTCGCCGCACCCCGCCGCACGTTCGCCGCCATGACAGATTTCGGAGAAACCCTCTTGCGCACCAGCAGGTTCACGTCGGTCACCCTGGCCGGCACCATGACACTGGCGGCTCTCGCCGTCGGCGTCGTCCCGGCGGTCGCCGCCCCGTCCGACCCGTCCGGCCCGGCCTCCGTCACCGTCTCCCCGGGGGACCAGGACGTGGAGGTCTTCGCCGAGGACGGTGCCATCAGCCGGACCAAGGTCCCTGCGGCGTCCCCCTTCGTCGGCGCGCCGGCCATGAACTCGGCGGCCGCCGCGGCGGACGGCACCGTGACGAAGGTCGTCAACAACGGGAGCACGGACAGCAAGCTGGACGTGGTCATGATCGGCGACGGCTACACGGCCTCGGAGCAGGACAAGTTCCGCAAGGACGCGGCGGCGAAGTGGAAGGACATCAGCGCCGTCGAGCCCTACGCCGCCTATCGCAAGCTGTTCAACGTGTGGGCCGTGGGCGCCGTCTCCGCCCAGTCGGGCGTCTCCGGCGACCCGAAGCAGGACACCGTCCGCAAGACCGCCCTCGGCTCGCGCTTCTGGTGCAACTCCATCGAGCGGCTGCTGTGCGTGGACATCAAGGCCGTCGACACCTACGCCGCCAAGGCCCCGCAGGCCGACCTCGTCATCGTCGTCGCCAACACCGCCAAGTACGGCGGCGCCGGCTACGGCAGCACCCAGTCGCCGCTCGGGTACGAGGGCATCGCCACCGTCGCGGGCGGCAACAGCGCCTCCGGCCAGATAGCGGTACACGAGACCGGCCACTCGCTGGGCAAGCTCGCGGACGAGTACTGGGCCGACGGGGCGGGGCCCTACCAGGGCGCGGAGCCCCCGCAGCCCAACATCACCACCCTGAGCGCCGACCGGATGCGCCAGGACAAGGCCAAGTGGTACCGCTGGCTCGGGAAGACCTCGCCCGACGGCGGCACCGTCGGCGCCTACCAGGGCGGCAGCAACTACCCGTCCGGCCTCAACCGCCCGACCGACAACTCCGTGATGCGGTCCCTCGGGCGGGAGTTCAACCTCCCGGGCCGCGAGGCGATGATCGCCGGCTTCTACCGGCACGCCTCCACCCTCTCCAGCACCACGCCGGTCACCACCCGGCTGACCGCGACCGACCACCTCACCGTCGACCTCCCGGTCTCCGGCACCAAGCTGCGCTGGTACCTCGACGGCAAGGAGGTGACGGCCCTGCGCGACCACAAGTCGATCGCCGTCTCCGACCTCGGCCCCACCGGTCCCAAGCCCGCGGCCCACGAGCTCAAGGCCGTGGCGAACGACCCCACCTCGGCCGTCATCGACCCGGCGCTGACCCCGGCGCTGACCCGCAGCCTGGTCTGGAGCGTCACCCGCTGACCACGGGCGGACCCTCACGGGTTCATCGGAACGCGTCGCCCCCCGTCGTCGAACGATCGTTTGACGACGGGGAAGCGGCTCCCATCGCGCACCCGGACCCTCTCTCGGAGCCGCACCGCGGCGGGAGGCCGTGGACGGTGACGGTCGGGTGCAGTCGGCGGGTGTGGTCGAGCGGGCGGGGCCGGCCGGTCAGGCGCAGCGGCACGGTGAGGCGGGGGTCGGTGCTGGAGGCGGAGATCCGCAGTTCCAGTGCGCCCGGCTCGACGACCCGCCCGCCGTCCCGGCCGGTGAAGGAGGCCAGGTCGGCGGGGAGGGTCAGCTCCACCCGGCAGGCGGCTCCGGCGTCCAGCGGGATGCGTCGGTAGCCGATCAGCCGCTGCACCGGCTGGACGACACTGGCCACCGGGTCGTGGAGGTAGAGCTGCACCACCTCGGTGCCCGCCCGGGTGCCGCTGTTGCGGAGCCGGAAGGCGAGCCGGAACTCTCCGTCGGTTCCGGTCTCGGCGGCCCGTACCTCCAGGCCGGACCAGGTGAACTCGCTGTAGCCGAGCCCGTGTCCGAAGCCGAAGGCGGCTGTCGGGTCGGTGCTGGAGACTTCGCCGGCCTGGGCCAGCCGCGCGGCCAGGTAGGTCGAGGGCTGGACCCCCGGGTGGGCGGGGACCGAGACCGGCAGCCGCCCGGACGGGTTGACGCGCCCGCCGAGCACACCGGCGAGCGCCCGCGTCCCGGCCTCGCCCGGGAAGAAGCACTGGACGATCCCCGCCGCCTCGGTGACGGCGCGCCCGAGCGCGTACGGCCGCCCGGCCAGCAGGGTGACCACCACGGGCGCCCCGGTGTCCAGCACGGCTTCCAGCAACTGCCGTTGTCTTCCCGGCAGTTCGAGCGAGGCCGTGTCGCAGCCCTCGCCACTGGTGCCGCGCCCGAACAGCCCGGCCCGGTCGCCGAGGGCGAGCACCACCACGTCGGCCCACCGGGCGGCGCGTACGGCCTCGGCGAGGCCGGCGGTGTCCTCGCCGTCGACCGTCACGCCGCGCACCGTGCGCAGTTCGCTGCCGGCCAGCTCCTCCGCCAACGCCTCACGGAGGGTGGGGAGTTCGATGCCGATCGGGATCTCGGGGTGCTGTCCGCCGACGTGCACCGGGAAGGAGTAGCAGCCGAGCACGGCGGTGGGTTCGTCGGCGTTGGGGCCGATCAGCGCGATCCGGGCGGGGTCGCGCAGCGGCAGCAGGCCGTCGTTGCGCAGCAGCACCACGGCCTGCTCCGCGAGGTCGGCCGCGAGCGCGCGGTTGGCGGGCCGGTCCAGGTCGACCAGGCCGCGCAGTGCCCCCGGTTCGCTCAGGTCGGCGTCGGCGAGGGCGGCCGGTACGGGGCTCCAGTCGGCGTCCAGCAGCCCGAGTTCGGCCTTCTGGGCCAGCACCCGGCGCAGTGCCCGGTCGATCAGCCGCTCCGGGACGGTGCCCGTGACGACCGCGTCGACCAGTGGCTGCCCGAACGCGTCGACGGTCGGCAGTTCGACGTCGACCCCGCCGGACAGGGCCAGGCCGGCGGCGTCCGACCGGTCCTCGGCCACGCCGTGCAGGGTCTTGAGGAAGGCGATGCCGAAGTAGTCCGCGACGACCGTACCGGTGAACCCCCAGGTGTCCCGCAGCAGTTCGGTGAGCAGGGCCTGGTCGGCGGCGGAGGGGAGGCCGTCGGTGTCGGTGTAGGCGGGCATGACCGAGCGGGGCCGGCCCTCGCGGACGGCCATCTCGAACGGCGGCAGGATGACGTCGGCGCGCTCGCGCGGGCCCATCGAGACGGGCGCCAGATTGCGTCCGGCGCGGGAGGCGGAGTACCCCGCGAAGTGCTTGAGGGTGGCGACGACCCCGGCCGACTCCAGGCCCTGGACGTAGGCGGTGGCGATGGTGCCGACCAGGTACGGGTCCTCGCCGATGGTCTCCTCGACCCGCCCCCACCGGGCGTCGCGGACCACGTCGAGCACCGGCGCGAGCCCCTGGTGCACCCCGACCGCCCGCAGGTCACGGCCGATGGCGGCGGCCATCGTCCGGACCAGCTCCGGGTTGAAGGCCGCACCCCAGGACAGCGGAACGGGGTAGGCCGTGGCCCCCCAGGCGGCGAAGCCCGCCAGGCACTCCTCGTGGGCCAGGGCCGGGATGCCGAAGCGGTTGGCGGCGGTGATCCGCTGCTGGGTGCGCAGCAGCGAGAGCGCGCCGAGCGCCGGGTCCACCGGGGCGGTGCCGAACGGCCGGGTCAGCTGGCCGAGCCCGTACGGCAGGAGGGTGTCGAGGTCGGGCGGGGGCTCCATCTCGTGCTGGTGCGGGGCGACTTCGTCGCCGTCCGGGTCGGCGCCGACCCAGACGCCGAACAGCTGGGCGGTCTTCTCCCGCAGGGTCATCGCGGCGATCAGGGCGTCGGCCCTGGCCTCCGGGGTGAGCGTGGTGTCCCGCCACGCGGGCTCGGGGTCGCGGTGCTCGTTCACTTTCCTCCGACCCCCGTCAGGCCCTGGACCAGGGCGCGGCGGGCGAACAGGTAGACGATGAGGACGGGAAGCATGGACAGCACCACGGCACTGAGCAGCCCGGGCACGTCCACACCGTGCTCGGTCTGGAAGTCGTACAGGCCGAGGGTGATGAGCCTGGTGTCGTCGGACTGCGTGAGGATCAGCGGGAAGAGGAAGCCGTTCCACGCCTGGAGGGCGGCGAAGACCGTGATCGAGGACAGTCCGCCCTTGGACAGCGGGATCACCAGTCGGCGGAACATCCGCGCCGGGGAGGCCCCGTCCATCGCCATCGCCTCGTACAGCTCGGGGCTGATGTCGCGCATCGCACCGGTCAGCACCAGGGTGCAGACCGGTAGGCAGAAGGCCGCGGTCGGGAGGATGACGCCGAGCAGGTGGTCGTACAGGCCGGTCCGGCTGATGACGAAGAACACCGGCACGATGACGGCCTGGGCGGGGATCGCCAGGCCCAGCAGGAACAGCCGGAACACCCAGCCGGTCACCCGGCCCCGGGCGCGCACGATGGCGTAGGAGAGCGGCGGGACGACCAGCAGGACGATGGCGACCACGCCAGCGGTGACGGTCAGGGTGTTGAGGAAGTCCCGGCCGAAGCCGGAGGAGAGGTCGGTCAGGTAGTTCTGCAGGGTCCACCGCCGGGGCAGGCTGAGCGGGCCCTCGGTGGAGTAGTCGGCGCGGGTGCGGAAGGTGGCGATCAGCAGGACGTACAGCGGCAGGCCGACCAGCAGCAGCCACACCAGGGAGCCGAACCCGGCCAGGATGTTGGGGCGCCGTCGCATCACAGGCCCTCCGTCGTGCCGCGCATCCGGTCGTAGCCGGAGATCCGGACCACCGCGAGCGAGATCAGGGTGGCGACCACCACGAGGACCAGCGCGACGGCCGCCCCGGTGCCGAAGTCGAAGCTCTTGAAGGCCTTCCGGTACATGTAGTAGGAGGTGACGGTGGTGTCCGTCCCGGGGCCGCCCTGGGTGAGGATCAGCACCGTGTCGAAGGTGGTCAGGCCGCCCACCACCATCAGGATGACCGAGGTGATGACGGTGTTGCGCAGCTGCGGCAGGGTGATGTGGAGGAACTGCCGCACGCGGCCCGCCCCGTCGACGGCCGCCGCCTGGTAGAGCACCTGGGGGATGGCCCGGGCGCCGCCCTGGTAGATCAGCGCGTGCAGCGGGGTGAACTGCCACACACCGACGAAGGTCAGGACCGCGATCGCACCGCTCCTGCTGCCGAGCAGGTTGCCGTCGCCGAACAGCCACGTGAGCTGGGACGGCACACCGAAGTTCGGGTCGAGGACGGCTCGCCACACCACCGAGACGGCGGTCGCCGAGAGCAGCAGCGGCACGAAGAAGACGGCCGAGAGCACGGCCCGGTTGCGCTGCTTCCCGGCGGCCCAGACGCCGAGCAGGATGCTGATCGGCGTCTGGGTCACCACGCCGAGGGCGGTCAGCAGCAGGGCGGTCCAGACGGACTGGAGCATCACCGGGTCGTCCAGCAGGGCGCTCCAGTTGTCCAGTCCGTTGAAGTGCGGGTCGCCGACGCCGTCCCAGCTGGCGAAGGAGAGGACGGCGACCAGCAGCAGCGGTACGAGCGCGAACACCAGGAAGAACACCGCCGCCGGGAGCGCCCACACGACACCCGGGCGGGTCGCCTCGGCGCCGGCCCGCGCGCGGCGCGTCATGACGTCGGCAAGGCCCGCATGGCCTTGATGAAGCCGTCGGCGTCGATGCTGCCGTTGACGAACTGCTGGACGGCGGTGTACATCGGGGTCATGGCGCTCGGCGGGTACGCCTGGTCCCAGGAGAGCTGGAACGACGGGGCGGCCTCGACCATCCGGTACTGGTCCTTGGCGTAGGCGGGGTTCGTCGAGAGGTCCAGGAGGCCGGGCGCGTTGGTGGTCGTCGGCAGGTTGCCGACGGCCAGCTGCGCCTTCACGAACTCGTCGGAGTACATCAGTTCGAGGAAGGCCGCGGCGGCCTCCGGGTGCTTGCTCTTCTTCAGCACGGAGTAGAAGTTGTTGGTGTTGCCGACGACGTCCGCGGCATCGCCCTTGCCGCCGCTCAGGGCCGGGAATCCGCTGTAGCCGAGGTTGGACCCGGCGAACTCCGGGTTGGCGTCCTGCTGGGTGGAGTAGTACCAGGAGCCCATCAGCTCGAAGGCGGCCCTGCCCTTGGCGACGAGGGCCGGGGAGCCGCCGTCGGTGAACTTCACGGAGTCGAAGGTGCTCCCGAAGGCTCCGGCGTCGACCAGTTCCCTGAGGGTGGACAGCGCCCTGCGGCTGTCCTCGCTCGCCCATGCCCCCGGGTCGCCGACGATCGCGCGCTGGAACAGCCCCGGGCCGGCGATCCGGTCGTAGAGGTACTCGAACCACATCAGGGTGGGCCACTGGTCGCCGCCGCCGAGGGCGATCGGGGTGACGCCCTTGGCCTTCAGGGCCTTGACGTCGGCCACCAGCTCCTCCCAGGTCTTCGGTGGAGTGAGCCCTGCGTCGGCGAGCACCCGCTTGTTGTGGAACAGCAGCACCGGCTGGGTGCCGCGCATCGGCACCCCGTACGGCTTGCCGTCCACCACCGCCGAGTTGAAGACCGAGGGCAGGAAGTTGTCCTTCAGGCCCGGGTCCTTGGCGATGAAGTCGTCCAGCGGCAGCAGCAGGCCCGCCTTGACGAACGGCCGGATGGAGCCGCCGCCCCAGTTGAAGAAGATGTCCGGGGCCCGCGAGGTGTTGATCACGGTCTGGAGCTTCTGCTGGTAGTCCGCGCCGGGGATGGTGTCGAGCACCGCCTTGACCTTGGAGGTCCGGTTGAACGTCTCGACGATCTGCTTCTCGACCTTGTTGCCGGCGTCACCGTAGACCAGCACGTGGATCGTCCCCTCACCGTTCGAGGCGGAGCCGCCGGAGCCACAGGCGGCAGACGTTCCGAGGACCAGTGCGGTGACCGCGGCGACCGCGGCGAGTCTGGATCGCATATCCTGCCCTCTTATTCGAATGTTTCGAGCGAGTTGCCGAATGTTGTGGGAAACCTAGGGCCGAGCTGACCGCCCGTCAAGAGTCCGCACGGGATCGGCTTCGGCCCGGTCGGCGGGCTAGCATCCATGCGGTACGACCGCCCACGGCCGTGCGTCCAGCCATCCACGACGGAGTTCGCCCCCGAAGGGGCAGTGCAGGAGGGACCCGTGACCAAAGCGGCCACGCTCGCCGAGATCGCGCAGGAGGCAGGCGTCTCCGCGCCGACTGTTTCGAAAGTCCTGAACGGTCGCGCCGATGTCGCCCCGGCCACCCGGGAGCGGGTGGAGGAGCTGCTGCAGCGTCACGGCTACCGGCGGCGGCGCGGCAACCGCCAGACCAGCCCGCTGCTGGAGCTGGTCTTCCACGAGCTGGAGAGCGCGTGGGCCGTGGAGGTGATCCGGGGCGTCGAGAACGCCGTCCGCGAGGAGGGCCTGAGCATCGTGCTCTCCGAGTCCGCGGGGCACGGCCCCGGCCAGTCCTGGGTGGACGGGGTGCTCGCCCGGCGCCCGACCGGCGTGGTGCTGGTGCTGTCCGACCTGGACCGCTCGCTGCGGGAGCAGTTGACCCGCCGGGACATCCCCTTCGTGGTGATGGACCCGGCGGGCGACCCCGGCCAGGAGGTGCCCGCCGTCGGCACCACCAACTGGGACGGCGGCCTCGCCGCCACCCGGCACCTGCTCGACCTCGGCCACCGCCGGATCGGCCTGATCGGCGGCCCCGCGCGGATGATGTGCAGCCGGGCCCGGGCCGACGGCTACCGGGCGGCGCTCGACATGGCGGGCATCGCGTACGACCCGGAACTGGTCCGCGAGGGCGACTTCCACCACGAGTCCGGGCTCCTACTCGGCCTGGAGCTGCTCGGCCTGCCGGACCGGCCGACCGCCGTGTTCGCCGGGAACGACCTCCAGGCGCTGGGCCTGTACGAGGCCGCCCGCGAGCTGGGGCTGCGCATCCCGGAGGACCTCAGCGTGGTCGGTTTCGACGACCTGCCGCTGGCCCGCTGGGTGGGCCCCCCGCTGACCACCGTGCGCCAGCCGCTGACCGAGATGGCCGAGACGGCGGCCCGCCTGGCGATCGACCTGGCCCGCGGGGTGCGGCCCGGCACGCTGCGGGTGGACCTGGCCACCAGCCTGGTCGAGCGCAGCAGTACCGCCCCGCCGCGAACGGCCGGCCCCGGCCCGGCCGCGAACGGCTGACGGAGCCCGGGCGGGCCCGGCGCCCGCCCGGCTGAATGTTTCGGCTCTGTTTCGGAAATCGATCGGGCCGAAAAGGCCCGGTCAGCCGAAC
>NZ_JBHVET010000214.1:0-11575 GCF_042802135.1 Kitasatospora sp. NPDC057512 | reverse complement strand
GCCCCGCAGGGCCGCGACGGGCCTCAGGCGGCCTCGGTGACCTCGCGGGTCGACGGGACCGGCATCAGCCCCTCGCGCTGGCGCCGGCGGCCGAAACGCGGCATGCCGAGCGTGATGAAGGCCTCCGCCTGCATCGCGGCGAAGCCGATCCGCGGCAGGTCCCGGGTGCTCGGGAAGACCAGGAAGCGCGGCTCCCACTCGGGCTGGAACTTGGCGTTGAACTTGTACAGCGACTCGATCTGGAACCAGCGCGACAGGAAGACCAGCAGCCCCCGCCAGGCGCGCAGCACCGGGCCGGCGCCGATCCGCTCGCCGCGGGCCAGCGCCGAGCGGAACATCGCGAAGTTGAGCGACACCCGGCGCACGCCCATCGCGGGCACCGCCTGCAGCGCGGCGACGATCAGCAGCTCGTTCAGGCCCGGGTCGGCGGCGCGGTCGCGGCGCATCAGCTCCAGCGAGATGCCGTCCGGCCCCCAGGGCACGAAGTGCAGCACGGCCTTCAGGTCGTCGCCCTCCTCGCCCTCCTCGGGGGCCTTGTGGGCGGTGACCACCACGCAGTCGTCGTCCAGCGGGTCGCCGAAGCGGCCGAGGGCCATCGAGAAGCCGCGCTCGGTGTCGGTGCCGCGCCAGCGGGCGGCGGCGTCGGCGATCCGGTACTTCTCCTCCACGGTGAGCTCGGAGACCCGGCGCACCTGGCAGGAGTAGCCGTTGCGCTCGATCCGCTTGACCATCTGGCGCACGTTGCGCATGGCCCGGCCGGAGAGCGAGAAGGACGCGGTGTCCACGATCGCCTCGTCGCCCAGCTCCAGCGCGTCCAGGCCCGCCTCGCGGGTCCAGACCTCGCCGCCGACCTCGCTGCACCCCATCACGGCCGGCACCCAGGCGTGCTCGCGGGCCTCGGCCATGAACACCTTGATCGCGCCCGGCCAGGCCTCGACGTCGCCGACCGGGTCGCCGGAGGCCAGCATCACGCCGGAGACCACCCGGTAGGAGATCGCGGCCTTGCCGGTGGGCGAGAACAGCACGCTCTTGTCGCGGCGCAGCGCGAAGTAGCCGAGCGAGTCGCGCTCGCCGTGCCGCTTGAGCAGCTCGCGGACCTTCTCCTCGTCCTCCGCGGTCAGCTCGGGCTTCGGCTTGCCCGGGCGCAGCGCCAGGTACGCGGTGGTGAAGGCGGTCAGCAGGCCGAGCCCGCCGAGCAGGTAGGCGACCAGGTCGGACATCCGGACGTTGTTGTACCGGACCGGGCCCTCGAAGCCGAACAGTCCGTACCCGACGTGCTGCAGGCGCTCGGTCAGGCCCGGGTGGCCGATCTCGTACTTCGTCCGGGTGCTCACGATCAGCAGGCCGAGCAGCACGCTGAGGACGCCCATGACGACCAGGTTGACCACCGCCCGCCAGCGGGTGCGCGGGTCGGCCTTGGCGTAGAACTCGCGCTGGTGGACCAGCATCACGGCGAGGACCACCAGCGAGACGACCGCCGGGCCGATCTGGTGCCAGCGCACGATGTGCAGCGCGGCGCTGACCGGCAGCAGCACGCAGACCGCCCGCCAGGCCCGCCGCTTGCGCCGGCGCAGCGCGTGCGCCAGCGGCACCAGCAGGATGCCGACCATCAGCGCGCCGACCGCCGCCAGGCTGGTGGTGCCGCCCGGCAGCTGCCCCGCGAAGGTGTGCACCTTCGTGTGCCGGAGCCTGGGGAACACCGCGCTGGCGATGTCCACGAGCCCGATCAGCAGACAGGCGTAGCCGACCGCTCCGGGGAGCCAGGCCCTCGGGACGGCGGACGCCTGGTTGCGCAGCGTCTGCAGGCCGCGGCGACGGCGCGGCGGCTGCTCGGGGCTCGGCTCAACGGACACGGGAACGCTCATGGAAGCTCAGCGTAGAGGCTGCGGTGCGGTGTCCGGTCACTCCGGGGGAGGACGCGTGATGGACCTTCATGCCTATTCCTTCATCAGGCAATGCGCATACCAAGGACCCGGAAACGGTCGGTAAACCGGGGCCGTGGTCGCGCTGCGGGTTGAGCCGGCGGTGGGAGCCGGGGGCCCGCCGCAGCGCGGCGCGACGGGACCCTCCGGGACGCGTTACGTACGGTGGACGCCGCATTCTAGGGCGCCGGTTGCCTCCGGCTCTCCCCGCCCTACCAGCCCGCCCGGGCATCCGGACAGCCTAGCCACGGTGGCCCGGCCTGACGGACCGCCAGACGATGAAGCCTGCACCGACAGTGTCCCACCGGAAGGCCGACGGCATGGAACTGACCAGCGACGCGCTGGTGAACTCGCTTCTCGCACTCGGCGCCGCGGCGGTCGTCACGACCCTGTGGCTCTGGCCGCGGCTGGCGCCGCAGCGTCCGCTGCCGGTGCTCGGCCGGATCGGGTTGCTGACGGTCGTTCAAGCCTCGGTCCTGGCCGTGCTCGCGCTGTCGGTGAACAACTCCTTCGGGTTCTACACCTCCTGGGACGACCTGCTCAGCCCGGGCGGCGCCAAGCTCGCGCTGACCAGCAACGAGAACCACAGGGGCGGCACCCCGGTCTCCGACGCGCTGGTCCAGCCCAGCGCCGAGGGCGGCCTGGAGACCATCACCAACCTGCCGAAGGGCCCGCCCGAGGAGGTCGGCAAGGTCGAGTCGGTCCGGGTGAGCGGCAAGGAGACGGGCTTCTCCGACCAGATGTTCGTCTACCTGCCGCCCGCGTACTTCGACCCGAAGCTCACCCTGGTCCGCTTCCCCGTCCTGCTGGCCATCGCCGGCTACCCGGGCACCACCCTGAACCTGCTGCACGAGCTGCCCCTCGCCCAGACCGCGATCGAGCTGCAGCGCTCCGGCAGGATGCCGCCGACCGTCCTGGTGATGGCCCGCCCGGCGGTCGTCCCGTCCCGGGACACCGAGTGCGTGGACGTCCCCGGCGGGCCGCGCACCGAGACCTGGTTCGTCAAGGACGTCCCCGAGGCCGTCCTCAGCACCTACCGGGTCGGCCGCACGGCCGGCTCCTGGGGCACCCTCGGCTACTCCACCGGCGGCAGCTGCGCGCTGCGGCTGGCGATGCGCTTCCCGAACGTCTACGGCAGCGCGGCGAGCCTGCACGGCGACTTCACCGTGCGCCAGGACAACTACACCGGCGGCGACCTCTTCAACGGCGACAAGGCACTGGCCCAGCAGCACGACCTCGGCTGGCGGCTGCAGAACCTGCCGGCCCCGGCGCTCAACCTGCTGGCGGTCTCCACCCGCACGGAGGGGGACTACCCGCAGACCGTCCAGTTCGTCGACCTCGCCACCAAGGCCGCGGCGACCAACCCCCAGTTCAAGATCGACTCGCTCTACCTGGACGACGGCGGGCACAACTTCGACAGCTGGACCAGGGAGCTGCCGGCCACCCTCGAATGGCTGGGCTCGCACCTCGGCTAGGACGCGGCTAGGACAGGTGAGTGACTACCCGCCGGTCGGCCCGGACGGCCGGCGGCCCGGGGGAACGTATCGCGACCGCCCGTCGGCCCCCGCCGGGCGCCCCCGGACCCGCGCAGGAGGCACTGTGCTGAGCACCCGCTCGCTCTTCGACGAGATCTACCGCAACGACCAGGCGTACCAGCTGTTCTGCAGCATCGCGGCCGGCGGCGAGGACCAGGGCGGCTGGGAGAACGAGCGGATCGCCGCCCTCACCCGGGACCCGGTCCTCGCCCCGAAGGTCGCCCGGCACGGTGCCGACGAGCGCAAGCACGGCCGGATCTTCGCCCAGCTGCTGCACCGGCGCGGCCTGCCCAAGGTGCCCGTGCCCGACGAGACCGACTACTGCATGCTGCTGGAGCGCCAGGGCATCGGCCTCTCGCACGAGCGGCTGAACAGCGACGTCCCGCTGACCGACCGCGAGCTCATCACCTACCTCGCGCACAGCCGGGTCACCGAGCAGCGCGCCGCCGAGCAGATGCGGCAGCTGGTCAAGGCGTACGGGGACAACCCCGCCCTCGGCCGGGCGATGCGGATGATCTCCGCCGACGAGGACGACCACCTCGCCTACTGCCACGAGGAGCTGCTGCGGCTGGTCTCCCAGGGCCACGGCCCGTACGTCCGGCACGCCCTGGAGACCAGCGCCCGGGGCGAGGTCCGCACCTACCGGGACGTCGGCCTCGCCGTCACCGCCCGGATGGCCCGGATCCTGCGCTGGCCGCGCTGGCAGCTCGTCCTGATCACCCTCGGGGTGCGCGCGCTCCACCTGTACGACCGCGCCTACGGCTGGCGCCGGATGGTCACGCTGCGGATGCCCGAGCGCCGCAACGCGCTGGGCACCCCGGCTCCGCCGCACGCGGAGCACGAGGTGCCCTGAGCCCGGGCCGTCGGACGGCCGACCGGTGCCCTATCGACCGATGATGAGGCTCATCGCCTCGGCCCGGGTGGCCGGGTCGCGCAGCTGGCCGCGCACGCAGGAGGTGATGGTCTTGGCGCCGGGCTTGCGGATGCCGCGCATCGACATGCACATGTGCTCGCACTCGACCACGACGATCGCCCCGCGCGGCTCCAGGATCCGCATCAGCGCGTCGGCGACCTGGCTGGTCAGCCGCTCCTGCACCTGCGGCCGGCGGGCGTAGACGTCGACCAGCCGGGCGAGCTTGGACAGCCCGGTGATCTTGCCGCTGGTGGACGGGATGTACCCGACGTGGGCCACGCCGCGGAACGGCACCAGGTGGTGCTCGCAGACCGAGGTCAGCTCGATGTCCTTGACCAGCACCATCTCGTCGTGGCCGAGGTCGAAGGTGGTGGTGAGGACGTCCTCGGGCTCCTGCCACAGGCCCGCGAATATCTCCTTGTAGGCGCGCGCCACCCGGGCCGGGGTCTCCAGCAGGCCCTCGCGGTCCGGGTCCTCCCCGACGGCGAGGAGCAGCTCGCGGATGGCGTTCTCGGCCCGCTTCTGGTCGAAGGTACCGACGGCGGGCGGACCGTCGAAGGTCACCGGGTCGATCATGCGGGCCTCGCTTATGTATCGGAAGACTGTGGCTGAACAGCACGGATGCCGCGCCTCCAGGGTACAAACCCTGGTGACGCGGCATCCATTCCCTGCTGAGCGGGGGGTCAGCCCTCGGTCGGCGGCTCGGTGGCCGGCAGCGGCGGGAGCTTCACGACGTCCACCGGAGCGGCCTCGCCGGAGGCGGCGCCGTTGGTGAGCGCCAGCTCCTTCGGGGACTGCACCGGAGGCCGGGTGGACGGCGTGCGACGGGCGGAGCCCGTCCAGGCCGGCCGGGCCGGGCGCTTGACGATCGGGGCGAAGACCTCGGCGATCTGCTCCTTGTTCAGGGTCTCCTTCTCCAGGAGCTCCAGGACCAGGTTGTCGAGCACGTCGCGGTTCTCGACCAGGATCTCCCAGGCCTCGTTGTGCGCCGTGTCGATGAGCTTCTTGACCTCTTCGTCGACCAGCCCGGCGACCTCTTCCGAGTAGTCGCGCTGGTGGCCCATCTCGCGGCCCAGGAACGGCTCCGAGTTGTCCGAGCCGAACTTGATCGCGCCGAGGCGCTCGGTCATGCCGTACTGGGTGACCATGGCCCGGGCCGTCGCGGTGGCCTTCTCGATGTCGTTCGAGGCACCGGTGGTCGGGTCGTGGAAGACCAGCTCCTCCGCCGCGCGCCCGCCCATCATGTAGGCGAGCTGGTCGAGCATCTCGTTGCGGGTGGTGGAGTACTTGTCCTCGTCCGGCAGCACCATGGTGTAGCCGAGGGCCCGGCCGCGGGACAGGATGGTGATCTTGTGCACCGGGTCGCTGTACTGGCAAGCCGCCGCGACCAGGGCGTGGCCGCCCTCGTGGTACGCGGTGATCTTCTTCTCCCGGTCGGACATGATCCGCGTGCGCTTCTGCGGACCGGCCACGACGCGGTCGATCGCCTCGTCCAGGATGCCGTTGTCGATCAGCTTCTTGTCCGAGCGGGCGGTCAGCAGCGCCGCCTCGTTGAGGACGTTCGACAGGTCGGCACCGGTGAAGCCGGGGGTGCGCTTGGCGACGGCCGAGAGGTCGACGTCGGGCGCGATCGGCTTGCCCTTCTGGTGCACCTTGAGGATGTCCAGCCGGCCCTGGAGGTCGGGGCGCTCCACCGCGATCTGGCGGTCGAAGCGGCCCGGGCGCAGCAGCGCCGGGTCCAGGATGTCGGGGCGGTTGGTCGCGGCGATCAGGATCACGCCGCCCTTGACGTCGAAGCCGTCCATCTCGACCAGCAGCTGGTTGAGGGTCTGCTCGCGCTCGTCGTGGCCGCCGCCGAGGCCCGCGCCGCGGTGCCGGCCGACGGCGTCGATCTCGTCGACGAAGACGATCGCCGGGGCGTTCGCCTTGGCCTGCTCGAAGAGGTCGCGGACGCGGCTGGCACCGACACCGACGAACATCTCGACGAAGTCCGAGCCGGAGATGGAGTAGAACGGCACCCCGGCCTCGCCCGCGACGGCGCGGGCCAGCAGGGTCTTGCCGGTACCGGGCGGGCCGTAGAGCAGCACGCCCTTGGGGATCTTGGCGCCGACGGCCTGGAACTTGGCCGGCTCCTGGAGGAACTCCTTGATCTCGTGGAGCTCCTCGACCGCCTCGTCCGCGCCGGCGACGTCGGCGAAGGTGGTCTTCGGGGTGTCCTTGGTGAGCAGCTTGGCCTTGGACTTACCGAACTGCATGACCCGGGAGCCGCCGCCCTGCATCTGGTTCATCAGGAACAGGAAGACCAGGACGATGATCACGATCGGGAGCATCGACAGCAGCAGGCTGACGAAGGTGCTCTGCTTCTCCGGGCTGATCGTGTAGCCCTCGGCGAGCGTGCTCGAGTCCTTGTCGTTGACCTGGGCCTGGAGCTTGTCGGCGATGGCGACACCCTGGTCGCCGATGTAAGAGGCCTGGAACTTGGTACCGGACGGGGTCTTGCCCGTTCCGGCACTGGGCAGCGTGGCGCCGTCCTTCAGCTGGATCTTGATCGTGTTCGAGTCACCGGTGGTGATCTGCGCCGACTTGACGTTGTGCGCGTCGATCGCCGCGACGACCTGACCGGTGTCCACCGTCTTGTAGCCGTTGGAGTCCGAAACGACCTGCATCAGCACGATGACGGCGAGGACGGCCAGCACGATCCACATGATCGGCGCACGGAAGTATCGCTTGACGTCCATCCATGCGGGGCGTTGCCGCCCCGTCCCTCCTGCCACTCAACGGCGCCGGGGGGCTGTTGGGCCGCGGCGCAATCCGATTGGTGCTCATGTGAAGAGCGGTTTATTGGACCGTACCGCAGTCGGACCCACCCATGGCGGGAGCACGGCGAGACGGCTGTGGTTCTTTGTCCCCGGGGGTCCAACGGGCGGGAACGGCCTACTGTTCCCGCCCGTAACCCGAACGGGGCCGTCAGCCGCCGTAGACGTGCGGGGCGAGGGTCCCGATGAAGGGGAGGTTGCGCAGCTTCTCCGCGTAGTCCAGGCCGTAGCCGACCACGAACTCGTTGGGGATGTCGAAGCCGACGTACTTCACGTCGATCTCGACCTTGGCGGCGTCCGGCTTGCGGAGCAGCGCGCAGACCTCCAGCGAGGCCGGACCGCGCGAGCCCAGGTTGCCGAGCAGCCAGGACAGCGTCAGACCGGAGTCGATGATGTCCTCGACGATCAGGACGTCACGGCCGGCGATGTCGGTGTCCAGGTCCTTCAGGATCCGCACCACACCGGAGGACTTGGTGCCCATCCCGTACGAGGAGACGGCCATCCAGTCCATGGTGACCTGCGAGTGCAGGGTCCGGGCCAGGTCGGCCATGACCATCACGGCCCCCTTGAGGACGCCGACGATCAGCAGGTCCTTGCCTGCGTAGTCCCGGTCGATGCGCTCGGCCAGCTCCAGGAGCTTGGCGTCGATCTCGTCCTTGCTGATGAGCACCTTCGCGAGGTCAGCGCCCATGTCGTTCTGGTCCACCGGGGATACGTCCTCAAACGTTCGGGGTCTGTGTGGCCGGCGGTCGGCTCCCCCGGGGCATGCCTCGCCCGTCAGTCGCCCTGCCGCCGAAAGACCAGCGTGCCACACCTGCGGGTGGCCTCGACGCCCCCGGGTAGGTGCAGCGGGCCCTGTCCGCGCCATCCGGTGACCAGCAGGTCGATCGTCTCCAGGTGCCGGGCGAACAGGTCCCCGGCCGGACAGCCCGCCCGCAGCGCGGCCCGGCGCAGCACCCGGCGGCGCACCGCGGGCGGCAGTTCGGCCAGCTTCACGGCGTCCAGGGCGCCGTCGCCCGTACGGAGGTCGCGTTCGGCCAGTGAGGCCCACTGGTCGAGGGCGTCGGCGTCGTCGCGGAACAGCCGGGCGGTGCGGGCCAGCGCCTCGACCACCCCGCCGCCCAGGTGCTTCTCCAGGACCGGCAGCACCTCGTGGCGGACCCGGGAGCGGGTGTAGGCGGGATCACAGTTGTGCGGGTCGTCCCAGACCGGGATCGACTGGGCGGCGCAGGCCTGCCGGGTGGCCGCCCGGTCCAGCTCCAGCAGCGGGCGGCGGTAGCGGCCCTTCTGGGCGGGCATCCCGGCCAGCGAGCGGGAGCCGGAGCCGCGGGCCAGGCCCAGCAGCACGGTCTCGGCCTGGTCGTCCCTGGTGTGGCCGAGCAGCACCGCGATCGCGCCGTGGCGGTCGGCGGCCGCGTCCAGGGCGGCGTAGCGGGCGTCCCGGGCGGCGGCCTCCGGGCCCCCGGCGCGGCCGACCCGCACCGGGACCGCCTCCACCGGGTCGAGGCCGAGGCTGCGCAGCCGGTCGGCCACCTGGGCGGCGCGCTCGGCGGATCCCGCCTGGAGGCCGTGGTCGACGGTGACGGCACCGACCCGCAGACCGATCTTGGGGGCTTCGAAGGCGGCGGCGATGGCCAGCGCCATCGAGTCGGCGCCGCCGCTGACCGCGACCAGGACCAGCGGCGAGCCGGGCGCGGCCGGGGTGCGGGGCAGCCCGGAGGGGTGGCGCGCGGCGTTGCCGATCAGGGTGGTGCCGACCGCGGCACCCACCAGCGGCGCCCCGGCCGGGCGCTCCCGGGGCCGGCGCACGGGCGCGGTGAAGGTGGAACCGGCCTCGGCGGCGAGGTCGGTGAGCGTACGGCGAACGGCCAGGCGTATCGCGGCGACGGCGGGGTGAGGACCCACGGCGGACGACTCCTCGACGGAGGGGGGACAGGACGTGCGGCGGACGCGGCGGGGACCGCGCACCCGCATGAGCACCCGGTTACCGGGCGCTCACAGATGGTGGCAGATAGTGGCCACCCACTACGCCACCCGCGCCCCCGGCAGGTCGACCGTCCCACGTTCGGGTGAATGAAGAAACGCTTCTTCACTCGTCGTCGGCCTGATTGGACCACTCGTACGAGCGGGTTTGACCGGCGCGCGCCGCTTGCCGTCCGGCCTACGGCGCGCCCGCGCCACGGTCGCGCTCAGCGGGCCACCCGGGCCACCCAGGCGGCCGGATCGTGGATCTCGTCCTTGGTGGGCAGGGTGTTCGGGGAGGTCCACACCCGGTTGAACCCCTCCATGCCGACCTGCTCCACCACCCCGCGCACGAACACCGCGCCGTCCTGGTACTGGCGCAGCTTCGCGTCCATGCCGAGCAGTCGACGCAGCAGCAGGTCGAGCCGGTTGGCGCCGCGGTCCCGGCGCTGCTGGAACTTCTCCCGGATCTCGGCGACCGTCGGCACCACGGCCGGCCCGACGCCGTCCATCACCACGTCCGCGTGGCCCTCCAGCAGCGACATCACGGCCGTCAGCCGGCCGAGGATCTCGCGCTGCGCGGGCGACTGGACGATCTCCAGCAGGTTCCCGGAGGAGGCGCCCTCCCGACTGCCGCCACCCGGCAGACCGCCGAGCGAACCCGCCGCGTCCCGCAGCCGCTCCAGCAGGGCGCCCGGGTCGACGTCCGTCTCGGCGAGGAAGGACTGCACCTCGGACTGGATGTGGTCGCGCAGCCACGGCACCGCGGTGAACTGCGTCCGGTGCGTCTCCTCGTGCAGGCAGACCCAGAGCCGGAAGTCGGACGGGTCGACGTCCAGTTCCCGCTCGACGTGCACGATGTTCGGCGCCACCAGCAGCAGCCGGCCCGGCCCGGGGCCCTCCGGCCCCAGCCGCGGCTTGTCGAACAGCGCGGCCGGGCTGTCCGGCGCCTCCAGCGGGGGCTCGGCCGGGGCGAAGGTCTCGTACTGGCCCAGCACCTTGGTGGACAGGAACGCCAGCAGCGCCCCGACCTCGATCCCGGTCGCCTTCTCGCCCACCGCTCCGAACACCCCGGCCGCCGTGCTGTTCGCCCGACGCGCCTGGAGCTTCTCCACCAGCGGCTGGACGACCGTGCGGAAGCCCGCCACGTTGGCCCGGATCCACCCCGGACGGTCCACCACCAGCACCGGCGTCGCCGCGGCCTGGGACAGGCTCGACGAACGCATGCCGGTGAACGCCCGCACGTGCTCCTCCGCCTCCAGGGCGTGCCGGCGCAGCTCGGCGACCACCGCCGCCGCTTCCTCCCGGCTCACTTCCGGACCCGGCCGCACCAACCTGGTCGCGGTTGCGACCGCGAGGTTCCAGTCGACCATGTCAGCACCGCCACTCGCGCTCGTCATGCCCTCACCGTACGTGCTCCCCACCACCAACGGCAGCCACCCGCCGCGAACACCTCTCCCCAACGGGCCCCGGCCCCACCGGTCTCCGGCCGCGACCGGGAGCCGGCGGGGACCCGGGGCGCGTCCGACGGTGGGCGGCGGGCAGGCGCGCGGCGTCGCGGTGCGCGCGCCCGCCGAAGGGCCGGGGCCGTCGGAGAGCGACGGCGGCGCCGGGTCAGTGGCAGCCGCAGGTGGTGAGGCGGGCGGCGACGCGGTCCATGGCGGCGCGGGCGGTGTCGGCGGGGGCGGCGGTACGGGTCATGACGGCGAAGGCGAGCAGGCGGCCGTCGGCGTCGACGACGGTGCCCGCGAGGGTGTTGACGCCGCTGAGGGTGCCGGTCTTGGCGCGGATCAGGCCGGCCGCTTCGGCGGCGCCGGACCCGGAGCCGTAGCGCTTGTTGAGGGTCCCGGTGAAACCGGCGACCGGGAGGCCGGTGAGCACCGGGCGCAGGGCGGGGTGCTGCTCGGAGGCGGCCAGCGCGAGGAGTCGGACCAGGACGGCGGGCGGGATCGCGTTGCCCGGGTGCAGGCCGCTGCCGTCGTTGAGGACCACGGTGCCCATCGGCACGCCGAGCCGGGTGAGCTCCTGGGTGACGGCGGCCGCGGCGCCCTCGAAGCTCGCGGGCTGGCGGGCGGCGATGGCGACCTGACGGGCGATCGCCTCGGCGAGCTGGTTGTCGGAGGTGGTCAGCAGGCGCTCGACCAGCCGGGCGACGGTCGGCGAGAAGACGTCGCCGAGGGGCGCCGTGCCGGTGGAGGTCGGGGCGGGCGCGGCGGCGGCCGGGCCGGCCTTGCCCGTCACGGTGATGCCGCGGGCCCGGAGCAGCGCGGCGAAGGCCTCGGCGGCCGCGGCCGCCGGGTCGGCGACCCGGTCCGGCGCGTCCTCCCGGCTCTTCGGGTCCACCTTGGCCTCGTCCGCCATCAGCGGGACCACCAGGGCGATGTTCTGGGCGTCGTGGTTCTTGTGCTGCGGGCCGCCCGCGTACAT
>NZ_JBHVET010000213.1:0-11577 GCF_042802135.1 Kitasatospora sp. NPDC057512 | reverse complement strand
GGCAAGCTGGACCGCGCGGCACTGCCGCTGCCGGCCCCGCCGGAGCACGCCGCCCCGCGCTCCGCCAAGGCGGGCGGGCGGAGCGGCGGCAAGGGCGGCGGCAAGGCCGGGGGCCAGGCCGGGGGCTGGCGCTCCGGGGACGAGGGCTTCACCAGCGGCTGTGCGGTGGTCGCCGGCGTCCTGGTGTTGGCCTTCGCGGCCTGGGCGATGACCTTCGTCCTCTTCCCCGGCTCGACCGACGTCACGGGCGTCCCCTCCCCGTACCGCGGCTTCTTCGAGCTGCTGTACCTCTGCGAGAACCTGGCCTTCGGCGCCGGGGTCGTCTACCTCACCACCGGTTTCCAGGCCGTCCTGCGGCTGGGCAGGCCGTTCCGGCTGTCGGTGCTGACCCATCTGGCGATCACCTGGCTGCTGGTCAACTGGTGGCCGCAGGACAACCTCTACCGGCTCACCAAGGCCACCGACTGGCCGCGCGAGACGGCGATGGTGTTCGCGTTCAACATCCCGCTGATGCTCGCGGCGCTGGTGCTGGTGTGCTTCGTGCTCTGGCGTCCGCCGGCCGGGAAGGGGTGACGGGACCCCGTCGGCGACTCGGGCGGGTCCGACCCCGTCGGCGGCTGCTCAGGCGCACCTCGCCGGCGGCTCAGCGCAGCGCCTCGAACATCCGGGCCAGCCCGTGGTTCGCGGCGGCGACCAGCGCCTCGGCTGCGTCCAGCGACTCGGTGTCCGGCCCGGCCAGGGCGAGGCCGACGAAGGGCTCCGGCTCGCGGGAGGCGGTCGGGATCAGCGGCAGCAGGGTGACGCCGAGCCGGGCGCAGCGCGGCCGCAGCCGCTCCAGGTGGTCGTGCAGCGCCGCCTGGTCGAGCCGGGCGCCGAGCGGCATCGCGTCCAGGGTGCGGACCAGGTGGCCGGGGCCGCGCACCGCGTCGAGGCGGGCGCGCAGCAGGAGGGCGACGGCCGGGCCGGTGAGCCGCAGGTTGATCTCGGTGGGGGCGAGCCGGCGCTCCCGGTCGGTGACGAAGTCGACGTCGTACCAGCCCCGGTAGCCCTCGGCGGCCAGCCGCTCCCCCACCGCCAGAGTGAACCGGCGGGCGGTGTCGGCGGCGTCCCGCGGCACCGTGCCGGGGCCGACGGTGACGCCCTGGTAGCGGGTGCCGGCCACCGCCATGGCGCCCGCGCCGACCGGGTGGACGGTGCCGTCCGGGCCGACCAGGGCATCCTGGGTGAGGTCGCGCAGCCGGGCGGCCGGGCCGGCGTCGACGTACTCCTCCAGCAGCAACTCCCCGCCAGTGGGCAGGAGTTCGGTGCGGACCAGGCGGCGCAGCAGGGCCCCGCCGCCGCCCGCGGCGAACAGCTCGGCGGGCTCCACCACGACGGTGCCGTAGCCGCCGACGCCGTACGGGCTCTTCAGCACCGTGGTCAGCCCCCGGACGGCGCGGGCGGTCAGTCGGCGGGCCGCCCGGCGCCGGCCGCCCGGGCGCTCCTGGTGCGGCACCCGGATGCCGGGGTGCCCGGGGGCGAGGGCGGCGAACAGGTCGTGCGCGGCGGCCTTGGACTCGTAGCGGCGGACGGCGGCCAGCTCGGGACCCTCGCCCTGCGCGGCCGTCCGGCCCCACCCCACCACCGGGCGGCCGGAGTCGGCGATCCGGGCCGCCAGGGCGGGACGGTCGGCGAGGGCCTCGGCCACCGTGCGGTCCGGTGCCACGCCGCTGTGCACCTCGACCGGGCCCCAGGCCAACTCCCGGGCCAGCCAGTCGGTCCACTCCGGGGCGACCTCGGCGGGCAGCACCAGCAGCGCCGGTTCGGGGCTGTAGCAGGCGGCCAGGCAGGCGTAGTGGTGGGCGTGCCGCAGCCGTCGCAGGCGCTGCGCCGGGTCCATGCCAGGGCTGAGGAACTGCGCGTTGAAGTCCGCGACGTCGCCGACGTGGACCGCCGCCCGGCCGCCGGTCCAGGCCCCCACCCATCCGCCCATGGGGCGGAAGCGTAGAGCCTCCGGGGCCCACGGCCCAGTGCCGGAGCACCGGAGGCCCGGCGGCCCGGTGTCGGAGCATCGGGGACCGGCGGCAAGGTGTCAGAGCGCCAACAGCCCGGCGTCGGTGGGACGCAGGCCGCAGGCGTCGAGGTAGAAGGGGCGCAGGTGCGGCTCGAAGTCGACGTGCAGCCAGGCGCAGCCGGCCGCGCGGGCGCCGGCGGCGGCCTCCGCAACCAGCCGGGTGGCGACGCCTTGCCGTTGACTGCCCGGGGAGACCGCGGTGTCGAGCAGGAAGGCGTGGGTGCCGCCGTCCCAGGCGAGGTTGACGAAGCCGAGCAGGGCGCCGTCGGCGGCGTGGCGGGCGGTGACCCAGCCGAGGCTGTGCCGTTCCAGGCGGGCGAGCCAACCGCCGGATTCCACCGGGTGGCCGAAGGCCTCGGCGTGCAGGGCGTCGAGTTCGGGATCGGCGAGCGGGCCGCGCCACAGGTAGTCGATCGTCACGACGGCACTGTAGAGCCCTTGTTAACTTCCGATCATTTTTTATCGACCAAGGACACGACTTGGCAAAGTTATGACCTTTCCTCTAGCTCAATCTGACTGACCCCCGTCAATCTCGGTCGCAGCTCCTTTCCCTGCACAGCTACCCCACTGGAGTCAGAGTGATCCCCACGTCCTCCTCCCGCCGTGCCCGCGTGGCCGCGGCCTTCGTGGTCGTCGCCGCCCTCGCCGGCGCCACCGTCCCGGCCGCCACGGCCTCCGCCGCCCCCGGGATGCGCGAGGCCGCGATAGCCCAGGCCCGCGCCAACGTCGCCCACAACGCGGGGGTGTTCGGTTTCGGCGCCGGCCAGGACCTCGTGCTCAAGGACGTCGTGGTCGACGCCGACGGCGCCACCCATGTCCGCTTCGACCGGACCTTCCAGGGCCTGCCGGTGGTCGGCGGCGACCTGGTCGTCCACCAGGACGCCAAGGGCCGGCTCAAGGACTCCTCCCGCGCGGCCGCCCACGACGCCGCCGTGAAGTCGACCGTCCCCAAGGTGACCGCGCAGTCCGGCGCGGCCGGCGCGCTGGCCGCCGCCCCGGGCGTCAAGGACGCCGTCAGCTCCCCCGAGCTGGTCGTCTGGGCCGCCGACGGCACCCCCCGACTGGCCTGGCGCACCACCGTCGAGGGCACCGGCGAGCACGGCCAGCCGGCCGGCAAGGTGGTCGTCACCGACGCCACCACGGGCGAGCAGATCGAGTCCTACGACGCCGAGCACCAGGCCGCCGGCACCGGGAACTCCGAGTACACCGGTACGGTCACCATCGACACCACCGCCGCGAACGCCGGCTACACCCTGACCGACCCGGTCCGCGGCCACGTCACCAAGGACGCCAACAACGTCTCCGCGAGCTCGCTCAAGGCCTCCTCCGGCACCCCGATCACCAGCACCACCAACGTCTGGGGCGACGGGAAGAAGTTCTCCTCCAACCGCACCACCGCCGCCGTCGACGCCCACGCCAACACCGCCTGGACGTACGACTACTACAAGAACGTCCACGGCCGCAGCGGCATCAAGAACGACGGCAAGGGCGCCACCGTCTTCGTCCACGTCGGCACCAACTGGGACAACGCCCAGTGGTCCGACACCTGCTTCTGCATGATGACCGGCGACGGCGACGGCACCACCGACCCGGAGCAGGTGGACCTCGACACCATGGGCCACGAGATGACCCACGGTGTCACCAGCGCCACCGCCAACCTGCGCTACAGCGGCGAGTCCGGCGGCCTCAACGAGTCCACCAGCGACATCTTCGGCACCATGGTCGAGTGGTACGCCAACAACAGCGTCGACAAGGGCGACTACCTGTTCAGCGACCAGTCCACCCCGCCGTGGCTGCGCCGCTTCGACAAGCCCTCGCTGGACGGCCGCTCGGCCGACTGCTGGAGCAGCGGCGTCGGCAAGCTCGACGTCCACTACTCCTCGGGCGTCGGCAACCACTGGTTCTACCTGGCCAGCGAGGGCAGCGGCACCAAGACCGTCAACGGCGTCACCTACACCAGCTCGACCTGCAACAACTCCACGCTGGCCGGCATCGGCAACGCCAAGGTCGCCAAGATCTGGTACCGCGCGCTGACCGTCTACATGACCTCCACCACCACCTACAAGGGCGCCCGCTCCGCCTCCCTGAACGCGGCCCGCGACCTGTACGGCGCCGGCAGCGCCGAGTACAACGCGGTCGCGGCGGCCTGGAGCGGCGTCAACGTCAACTGACCTACGGATACCAGTAGTCGAAGCCCACGTGGCAGTGGTCGTGGCGGGTGTCGTCGGCGGAGAACCGGTTGCCGACGCCGCCCGCCATGCCGTCGGTATGCGGCTACGGCAGTTCCGGGGGCCGCAGGCCGTAGCGGCCCTCCTCGGTCCGCACGATCCAGCCGGGCTCGCCGAGCTTCGCCCTGAGCACCGCCACCGGGTACCTCAGCTCGTGGGGGTGGAGCGGCGCGCCGTAGACCTTCCACATGATCGTGTCCGGCGCGTGCGTTTCCTCGCCCAGCTCGATCAGGCCGCGCAGCAGCCTGACGTCGGAGCGGTGGAGCCGAACCTCACGGCCGTCCACGGTGACGACCCGGGTGTCCAGGTCGATGACGAGGCGCCCGTCGAAGGCGGCCAGCGAGCCCTGCGGCTCCAGGACCACGCCGAGGTGCTCGCGGATCCAGTCCGCCCCGGCCCGTTCGTCCACCGGCCGGGCGCCCGCCGCGTTCTCCTGCTCCACGCCCGGCAGCCTAACCGGCGGCGCCCGGCGGCGACCAGGCCGCGCTCCGACCGGCCGGCTCGGCCGCCACCCCGCTCCCCATGGACATGTTCGAATCACTGGCGGTCAGGCCGCTTCAGTAGCGATCATGACCGGCATGACTTCCGACAGCACCGCCACCACCCCCACCGTCACCGCGGCCGCCTCCGGCACCTGGAGGCTCGGCGACCGCACCGTCCACCGGATCGGCTTCGGCACGATGCGCCTGCCGCAGACCGGCCCGGCACTCGTCCCGGACGCCGTCCCGCGCGACCGTGAGCAGGCGCTGCGGGTGCTGCGCCGCGCGGTCGAGCTGGGCGTCGACCACATCGACACGGCGGCCTTCTACTTCTCCCCGCTGCGCTCCGCCAACGAGCTGATCAACCGGGCGCTCGCGCCGTACGCCGACGACCTGGTGATCGCCACCAAGGTCGGCCCCGGCCGCGGCCCGGACGGCGAGTGGGTCGAGCACGCCCGCACCCCCGCGCGGCTGCGCGCCCAGGTCGAGCAGAACCTGCGCCAACTCGGCCGCGACCACCTCGACCTGGTGAACCTGCGCATCCTCGGCACCGACTCGGTCGCCGAACGCTTCGGCGCGCTGGCCGAGTTGCGCGAGGCCGGACTGATCCGGCAGCTGGGCCTGTCCAACGTCCACCCGCACCAGCTCGCCGAGGCGCGGGCCATCGCGCCGGTGGTCTGCGTGCAGAACCCGTACGGCATCGGCGCCACGCCGGAGCAGGACGAGCTGCTGCGGATCTGCGGGGAGCAGGGCATCGCCTTCGTCCCCTTCTACGCGATCGCCGGGGCCGGGCGGCAGGACGGCGCCGGGGTGGCCGAGCCCGCCCAGGTCCGGGCGGTGGCCGAGGCACGCGGGGCGAGCACCGCGCAGGTCCGGCTGGCCTGGACGCTGCACCGCGGCCCGCACGTGCTGGCCATCCCGGGCACCGGCGACGTGGCGCACCTGGAGGAGAACATCGCCGCCGGGGCGCTGCGGCTGTCGGCGCAGGAGCTGGCGCTGCTGGACGAGGCCCACGCGGGCCTGGCCCACGCGGACGCGGCCCACACGGGCTGAGCCGGAACCGGGCGCGGCCTCCGGCGTGTCACTCGGGACGACATGATCTTCGTCCGCCCCGAGGAGTACCGCGGCATGACCGACACCGCCACCCCGCCCGCCGTCCTGCTGCTGAACGACCAGGGCCACCTGCCGGAGGAGCTGCACTGGACCGGCTACCCGCCGCGCTTCCACTTCTGACGGCCAGTCAACAAGCGGTCGAGGAACGCTCGAAGGCCCGTCGACAGTAATATGCAGACCGGTCTACTATCGCCGCATGGGAGTCAAGGGTGAGGAGACCCGGGCCCGGCTGATCGCCGGCACCAGGGAACTGATCGAGGCGCAGGGCTACTTCGGGACGGGACTCAACCGGATCGTGGCCGCCACCGGCGCCCCGCGCGGCTCGCTCTACTTCCACTTCCCCGGCGGCAAGGACCAGTTGGTGGCCGCCGCGCTCACCCAGGCCGGCCAGGAGGTCGAGGCGCTGCTCGCCGCCCCGGCCAGCGAGGGCGCCGACACCGTCACCCTCGCCGGGCGGCTGATCGACGCCTTCGCCGAACGCCTGGAGCGCTCCCGGTACACCAGCGGCTGCCCGATCGCCACCGTCGCCCTGGAGGTGGCCGGCACCAACGAGGCGCTGCGGACGCTCTGCGCCGAGCTGTACGCGGGCTGGCAGCGGATCCTGGCCGACCGGCTGGAGGGCGAGGGCTTCGGCCCGGCGGAGGCCCGGACCGCCGCCGGGCAGACCCTCGCCCTGGTGGAGGGCGCCGTCCTGCTCGCCTCCGTCCGGCACTGCCGCGAACCGCTGGACCACGCCCGGCAGGCCGTCCGGCAGGTGCTCGGCGCCGCGTAGGACCACGCGGGCACCACCTGAGCACCGGACCGGCACCGGCCGGCCGCCGGACGGAGCCGTGCCGCCGCCTCGGCACCGTGCGACCGGCCGGCCGGGTCCGGACCGGGGACCACGGCCCGTGGGCGGAGCCTCACCGGCCGGCGGGAGCCCGGTAGACGAGGTCCCCGTCCTGCCGGGCGGTGAGCTCCGTGACCAGGCCGTGGTCGGGCGACAGCGCGCAGGCGGGATCGGTCCGCCCCGGGTCGCCGGTGAGGGCGAAGGCCTGGCAGCGACAGCCGCCTAAGTCGGCCTCCCGGAGCGCGCAGGAGGCGCAGGGTTCGGGCAGCCAGTCGGTGCCGCGGTAGGCCCGGAAGGCCGACGACTCGGACCAGATCCAGGCGAGGCCGTGGTCGCGGACGTTCGGCAGGTCCAGCGGGAGGTCGTAGGCGGCGGGGCAGGGCAGGACCCGACCGTCGGGGGCGACGGTCAGGGAGACCGCGCCCCAGCCACCCATGCAGGGCTTCGCGACACCGTCGAAGTAGTCGGGGACGACCCAGACGAGTTCGACGCCGGTCCGCCGCCGTCGGCGCTCGACCGCCTCCCGGGCGCGGGCCAGCTGGTCCCGGGTGGGCATGAGGGCGGCCCGGTTGGCCAGCCCCCAGCCGTAGAACTGCGTGTTGGCGAGTTCGATGCGCACCGCGCCCCAGGCGATGCCGAGGTCCACGATCGCGTCGATGTCATCGAGGTTCAGGCGGTGCAGGACGACGTTGAGGCCCAGCGGCAGTCCGGCCTCGCGGACCAGCGCGGCGGCCCGCTCCTTCGCCGCGAACGACCGCCGTCCGGCGATCAGCTCGGAGGAGGCGGCGTCGGCGCCCTGGACGGAGAGCTGGACGCTGGGCAGCCCGGCCGCCACCAGAGCGGCCAGCCGCTCCCGGGTCAGGCCGAGTCCGCTGGTGACGAGCTGGGCGTAGATCCCGGCGCGGTCGGCCCCCGCGACGATCTCGGTCAGGTCGCGCCGCACCAGCGGCTCACCTCCCGAGAGGTGGACGTGCGCGACCCCGAGTTCACCGGCCTGCGCCAGCACGTCCAGCCACTGATCTGTCGTCAGTTCCGCTGCGCGGGAGGTGAGTTCGAGCGGGTTGGAGCAGTACGGGCAGCGCAGGGGGCAGCCGTGGGTGAGTTCGGCCAGCATGGCCCAGGGCGGGTTCACCGCAGCCATCCCCGCTCCTTCAGGTCGTCGAGGAAGACCACGACGTCGTCGGCCCCCTCGGCCGGGAACCCGGTGGTGATCTCCGGTACGGTCCGGGTGCCGTCGCACAGCCCGACGATCGCGGCCGCCTCGGCGCTGAGGACGACGATGCGCTCCGGGACGACCAGCAGCGTGCTGTTCCGCACCGGGCAGTGGCGCAGCCGCGCGTACCCGCTCAGGGCCGGTCGCCAGGTCACGCCGGGGCCCGTTCGACGGCGTCGAGGAGGGTCCACAGCAGCTCGCACTTGTAGGCGAGCGCCGCGATGGCGGCCTCCTGCTCGGCCCGGGTGCGCGCCCAGGACAGCACGAGGGACAGCGCCTCGTCGCTGTCCCGACGGCCCTGGCCGACGCGGGTCCTGAAGTAGGCGAGGCCCACGGGCTCGATCCAGGTGTAGTGCCGTTCGAAGGCGGCGATCCGGGTGGCCATCAGGTCCGGCGCGAACAGCTCGGTCAACGAGGCGGCCACGGCTTCCAGGGGCGTGCCGTTGCGGCAGAGGTTGACGTAGCCGTCGACGGCGAGCCGCACTCCGGGCAGCACCCCGCGGCCCGAGAGCAGGTCGGCGCGGTCGAGCCCGGCCGCCTCGCCGAGCCGCAGCCAGCGCTCGATGCCGCCTTCGTCGCCGTCGCCGCCGTCGTGGTCGGTGATCCGGCGGATCCACAGCCGGCGCAGGGCGGGATCCTCCAGCTTGGCGAGGATCAGCGCGTCCTTGACCGGGATGTGCCGCTGGTAGTGGAACCGGTTGAGGATCCAGGTCCGCAGCTCCTCCGGCAGCAGGAGCCCCTGGTGCATCCTCAGGTTGAAGGGGTGCCGGTGGTGGTAGCGGCGCTCGGGCACGGCCCTGAGCTCGCTCTCGAAGGTCGTCACCATGTGAGGACCGCTCCTTCCGCGGCCACCCCGAGGCCCCGGTCCGCCAGCTCCGCGTGGAGGGGGGAGCCCGGGTCGACGAGCGGGTTGGTGTTGTTCAGATGGGTGTAGAGGCACCGGGCGGACAGCGCGGCGAGCCGGTCGCGGGTGGCGAGCACGGGCAGGTGGCCCATCCCGGTGGCGGACTTCGTGGAGAACCCGGCGGTGCGGGGCTCCTCGTCGTCCCAGAAGGTGCCGTCGACCAGGACCAGGTCGGCGTCCTCGCCGAACCCGTCGGTCCAGACGCCGGTCGACGGCGCGTAGAGCAGTCCGCCCACCCGCAGGGCGCTCACCCAGTCCCCGTCGCAGGCGTCCCGGGCGTAGCGGGGGCGCTTGCCCGAGAGCGGTTCGAGCTCGACGCCGTCGAAGTCCCGCCAGCGCAGGCGGGTGTAGGGCGCGAGGACCTCGCCGAGCCCGAGTCCCTTGTGCACGGCGTCCCGTACCGCGTCGGTCGCCATGACCTCCAGTTCGTCGGCCTCGCGCAGCCGCGCCAGGCCGAGCGTGTGGTCGAGTTCGGCGTCCGTGAGGATCACGCCGGACAGCCGGGTGCGCCGGCCCTCGGGGTGCAGCCATGGGCAGCGCTCGATCTGTTCGGCGATGTCCGGGGTGGCGTTCACGAGGTACACCCGGCCGGGCTCGGTCTCCACGGCGACGGACGCGTGCAGCCGTCGGCGCGACGGAACCGCGCGTGCCCCGGCACAGCCGGGACACGCGCAGTTCCACTGCGGGACGCCGCCGCCGGCTGCCGTACCGAGTACGTGCAGTCGCACAGCGCTTCCTCCCTCTTCGAGTGGTGGTCCTACCGGTGCGGTGCGGTCCGGGGACGGCTACCGCTTGGCGAGGTAGTACGCCGAGACCTCCAGTGACGCCTCCACCACCTGGTAGCTGGGCTTGCGCCAACGGGCGGCTTCCGGCGGGGTGTTCGGCCGGTCGGTGGTGCGCTCCCGGGACTGCCGGGCACGCCTGGGCTGTTCGTCGTGACGGGTCATGACTGTCTCACCTCCGTGTCGGGGCTTCACTGCGACTTGTTCCGGTCGTAGGGGACGGCGAGGATCGCCCCCGGATTCGCCAGGTGGGTGGTCGGGGTACCGCCCTCGCCGCGGACCATGTGCTGGCCTTCGCTGTCGGTGGCGATGTACAGCGTCCTGCCGTCCGGACTGAGGGCGACGTCGCGGTAGCGGTTGACGGTCCGGTAGAGCTCCTCGTACTTCTTGCCGTCCTTGGAGAGCCGGAAGACGGTGCCGTTCTTCAGCGAGGTGACGAGGACGTCGTCCCCGTACACCTTGAGGCTGCCGGGCGCCATGGTCGGCCAGCACATGTAGGCGGACGCCGCGTCGGGGCAGACCGGCGTGGTGCCGAAGTTGTGCCCGCTCTCGACGGTCGTCCCGTACGTGCTGAGCGGGGAGACCATGTCCTTGGTGAAGTCGGACTCCTTCGTCGTCGGCACCTCGGCCGGCGGCGAGTTCGGGTCCGGGTTGTAGGTGAGCTTCTCGCAACCGCCCTTGGCCTGCGACCAGTTGGAGTAGACGTACGCCTTGTCGTCCTTCCATCCGGCGACGTTGGGCCAGCCGTAGTTGCCGCCCTTCGTGATGTGGTTGAACTCGTCGTCGGTGAGCGGGCCGTTCTCGGCCGTGTAGAGGTCCTTGCCGCCGAAGTCCATCCCGTCCGGATTGCGCATGCCGTAGGCGTAGATGTGGCTGCGGGCGCCGTTCAGCTCGGGGTTGTCGTCGGGGACGGAACCGTCCGGGTTGATGCGGAGCACCTTGCCCTGGTAGAGCGACCAGTCCGACGCGGCGACCTGGGCGGCGGTCGGCAGGTCCTGCGCGTGGTTCGGCAGACAGTAGTCGGCCAGGTAGTTGTGGCCCTGGTCGCCGATCGAGTAGTAGAGCTTGCCGTCCTGTCCGTACCGGATCCGGGCCGACTGGTGCTGGTTGTGCCCCGGCAGCCCCGTCAGGACGGGCTGCTCGTCGGACAGCTGGCCGTCCTTCGAGGTGTAGCGGACGATCTTCGTGGCCGAGTCGTTGCCGTTCTTGTAGGTGTAGGCGAGGTAGAGGTAGTCGCTGCCCTTGCCCTTGCCGAAGTCCGGGTGCAACGCGAAGCCCAGGACGCCGTCCTGCCCGTCCTGACTGTGGTAGGCCTTTCCCGTGAGGTCGAGGGCGGTGCTCTTGGCCCCGCTCTGCGGGTCGACCCGGGTGATCTTGAGTCCGGACTTCTCGCTGACCCAGAGCTGGCCGTCGGGGGCGTAGGCGAGCTCGAACGGGTCTCCCAGCCCGTCCGCCACCACCTTCACCTGCGTCTGCGGCGACTGGGCGGCCTGGGACCGGGGGGCCTGGGACTGCACGGGCTCGGCGGTGACGACACCCGGCTTCTGCGCGGCGGCGCTGCCGCCGGACGCTCCCCCGTTGTCGGAGCACGACGTGATCAGCGCGGCGGCGGGGATCAGGGCCAGTGCGACCGGGAGCTTTCTCATGATGCCTCCCACTCGTCGTGGCGACGAGTGTCTGGTTTCCGAATGACCGGATTCGGCGACTCCGTACGGGACCGGCCGCGCACGGTGCGGACGCCCGGCGAGCGGGCCGTCGCCTGCGGTGGAGGGAGCGCCGTCGGCGGCGTACGGCCGCCCGGCGTCCCGTCCTCACCGTAGGTCGGGTCCCCCGGATCCGCACCCCTCGTTGGCCCGGTCGCGTGGCCGGGGCGGCGGGGTCCTCGTCGGCGGGAGCCAGGGGTTGAGCCGGGCCGCCGCGGCCGGGCTGATGCTGCTCGCCGCCGGTACGGGCTGAGGCCCGGCCCCGTGCGGGCG
>NZ_JBHVET010000212.1:0-11587 GCF_042802135.1 Kitasatospora sp. NPDC057512 | reverse complement strand
GCCGCTCAGCGGCCGGTGGTGACGACCATGCGGAAGCGGGCCCGGTTGGCCGCCATCTTCTCCACCGCCGCCGCGGTCCGCTCCAGCGGCACCTCCTCCACCCAGGCCCGCACCCCCGTCTGGGCCGCGAAGCGCAGCGTGTCCTGGGTGTCGACCGCGATGCCCGAGGAGTGCGCGTAGACCTTCCGGTCGCCCTGGATCAGCTGCAGGGCGCTCAACTCCAGCGGCTCCGCCGGGAGTCCGACCATGACGAGCTCGCCCCGGCGGGTGATCCCGTCGATCGTCGCCACCACGGCCTGCGCGTTGGTGACGGTGGACAGGACCACCTTCGCACCCCCCAACTGCCGTAGGGCCTCGGCGACATCGCCCGCGGTGCTGTCGATGTAGTGGGCGGCGCCGAGCTCGAGCGCGAGCGGCCCCTTCTCCTGGCCGCGGGCGATGGCGACGGTGCGGAAGCCCATCTTCTCGGCGAACTGGACGCCCAGGTGGCCGAGCCCACCGATCCCCAGGATGGCGACGGTGTCCCCGGGCCGTGCGGCGGAGCGGCGCAGGGCGTTGAAGACCGTCACCCCCGCGCAGGCCAGCGGCGCCGCCTCGACCGCGGTGAGCTCGTCCGGGATCGCCGCCAGGGCCACGGCCGGGACGACGACGGAGTCGGCGAACCCGCCCGGATAGGCGACGCCGGGGATCTCGACCCGCGCGCAGTGCAGGCCGTCGCCCACCCGGCAGGCGTCGCAGTGCCCGCAGCTGCCGCCGTACCAGCCGACCGCGACCCGGTCGCCGACCCGCCAGCCCTCGACGCCCTCGCCGAGGGCGTCGACGCGGCCGGCGATCTCGTGCCCCGGGGTGATCGGGAAGGTGCTGCCGGGCAGCAGGCCGCCGGCGATGAGCAGGTCGGAGTGGCAGACCCCGCACGCCTCCACGGTGATCCGCACGGCCCCCGGGCCGGGTTCCCGAGAGGGGACCTCGACCAGTTCGGGGGCCGCACCTACTGCCGCGACCTGGACGGCGCGCAGGGCGGTGGCAGAGCCGCTGGGGGAGGTGGTCATGAGCGATCCCTTCGCCGGGTGAGCCGGGTGATTCGTCCCCCGGAGCCCCTGCGGCCGCACCGCTCGCCCTGTTCCGGGCGCTTCTCTCGACAGATCTCGAAAGGTCCCGAAAGAACGTGAAAGAAAAAGGTGGAGATAGGAATCGAACCCATCTGAACGGCCCTGCAAGCCGCCGCCTAACCACTCGGCCACTCCACCCCGACAACGATGGAAACATTACACGCACATGAACACGGACCCTGACCAGAATTCCCCGGGAACGGCGATGTTTCACCCCATGGGGCTCTTAGTGCGTCTAGTGTTATTTCTCTCGACATGGCGCCGGTAGGGTCCGACGAGCCAGCGCGCAAAAGACCGGGTGCGCTAGCCTGTGCCGATATCTCCGACCCGATGGGATTTCACTGATGGCCGTTGAGGAATCACGGTTCACCCATACCGCGGAGCCGCTCTGCGGAACCGCCGCGAACCGGTGCCAGTACAAGAACCTGCCCCTGCGCGACCTTCCCCCACTCGGCGTCGTGCGCCGCGCCAGGATCGCCCGCGAGGGCCTGCGCGAGCGCCGCGCCGACGTTCCGGCGCCCGGCCGGCCCTCCCGGTTCGCCGAGGGGGACTGGGTCCGGGTGAAGGACGAGGACGCGGTGCGCGCCACCCTCGACGCCAAGGACCGCCACCGCGGCCTGTGGTTCACCGGCAGCCAGTGGTCGTTCTGCGGCGGCGTCTACCAGGTCGAACGCATCGTGCGCCGCATGATCGACGACCACTACCGGGTGCGGCGCCTGTCGGGCACCGTCGCCCTGGCCGGCGCCACCTGCCACGGCGCCGACGGCACCCAGGGCTGCGGGCTGGACTGCGCCCTGCTGTTCCGCGACGAATGGCTGGAGCCCGCGCCCGCGCCGGTCCCCGCCCCCCGGCCCGTCGCCCTGTGGGCGACCGTGCGCGGCCTCGCGGAGATCCGCGCGACCCTCGACCCCGACGGGCGCCTGGACGGCGTCCCCTTCCAGCCGGGGATGGAACGCCACGCCGGCACCCGTCACGGCGCCGTCGAACTGCGCCACCGGTCCCTCGCCTGGTGGCAACACCCCACCGGGGGGCGCTGGTTCATCCTCGACGGCCTGCGCTGCGGTGGCGAGCCGCTCGCCACCGGCTGCGACCGGCGGTGCGCCCTGCTCTGGCACGAGTCCTGGCTGCACCTGGAGCCGGCCGCCACCGCCCCCTGACCGACCGTCAGCGCAGCCAGCGGTCGCGCACCCGCTTCGCGGTCAGGTGCAGCGGCCCGTCCCGGTCGCCGACGTAACATCGGGGAAGCGCGAACTCCCCGCCGTGGACACCGGGGCTGACCGCGCACCCGTACCCGTACCCGGTGTGCGCCACCGCCTCCACGGCGGCGGCGTCGAGCGAACCGTAGGGATAGCAGAACCCCTCGACCGACCGGCCCGTGAGGTCCTCCAGCACGTGGCGGCTGTCGGCGACCTGGGCCGCCAGATCCCGCGCGCCCAGGCCCGCCAGCCGCCGGTGCGTCAGCCCGTGCGAGCCGATCTCCACCCCTGCGGCGGCGGCCTCGCGGACCTGGGCCGCCGTCATCAGCGGCTTGCGTGGGCCCTGCTCGTCCCAGTCGTTGCACCCGCCGAGCCGGCCGGCCACCACGTAGACCGTCGCCGTGAAGCCGTAGTCCGCCAGTGCGGGCATGGCCTCCTCCACGAAGTCGCGGTATCCGTCGTCGAAGCTGAGCCCCACCTTTCCCGCGGCGGTGCCGTCCCGGTGGGAGCGCATCAGCTCCCCCACCGACACCCCGCGCAGCCCGCGCGCGGAAAGCCAGCGCAGCTGGCGGCGGAATCGCGTGGGGTCGACGGTGATCAGATAGGGATCCTCGGTCGCCGACGTCACCGAGTGGTACATCAACGTCCACGGGAGACGTGCCGCAGCCACGTCGGGCGCGCTTTCCGAACTATTGCGTGGTCGAATGAGTCGCATGTTCCGCTCCTGCTGTCCAGTGGCCCCGTCCGTTCAGGTGGCCCTCGGGGAAATTGCATTCTGGCAGCGTCGGGCCCGGCTTCCATTCGCGCCAGGCGACTCCGTACCATTTCACCCGGTTGCCGGAGCGGAATTCGGCGAGGCCCGTTCGGGCCGGACCGGGGCGGCGGACGGTCAGCGGTGGTTGACGATGACGTAGATGCCCCAGCCGATCGCCGCGAGCACCAGCGCGAAAAGGAGTCCGGCCAGGGCGGAAGCGACCGGACCGGCGGCGGGCCGGACGCCCGCCGGCTCGTCGGCCGAGGCGGACGAGCCGGCCGAGGCGGACAGGCCGGACGGGCCGAACGGGTCCGACGAGCCGGACGGGCCGGACGGGTTGAGCAGGCGCAGGCCGAGGGCGAACAGCGCGGGCAGGCCGGCGCCGGTGACCAGGCCCACCACGACGATCCTCCACACCGCGTCCAGGTCGACCCAGGAGTTCACGACCTCACCTCGTCCTTGGCCTTGACGGGCTCCGGGGCCACCGAACCGGTCCACGCGGCATTGACGTTCTCCGGCGTCACGGCCGGGTAGCGGGAGGCGGCGAAGAAGGCGATCGACGCCAGCACCAGCACGATGAAGATCACCGCGACCCCGGCCGTCCCGCCGATCCCGTTCGCGGTCCAGTAGGCCACCGCGCCGACCACCGCGGCGGCCGGCAGGGTGAGCAGCCAGGCCGCCACCATCCGGCGGGCGAGCTGCCAGCGCACGACCGCACCGCTCCGCCCGATCCCCGAGCCCAGGATCGACCCGGTGGCCACGTGGGTGGTGGAGAGCGAGTACCCGAAGTCGGTGGAGCAGAGGATCACGGCGGCCGAGGCCGACTCGGCGGCCATCCCCTGCGGCGGCTCGATCTCCACCAGCCCCTTGCCCAGTGCGCGGATCACCCGCCAGCCGCCGACGTAGGTGCCCAGGGCGATCGCCAGCGCGCAGGAGACGATCACCCAGTCCGGCGCCTTCGCCCCGGCCTGCAGGGTGCCGTTGGCGATCAGGGCCAGGGTGATGGCACCCATGGTCTTCTGCGCGTCGTTGGTGCCGTGGGCGAGCGAGACCATGGAGGCCGAGCCGATCTGGCCGAGCCGGAAGCCGCGCCCGCGCGGGCCCTCGGGCACGTCCCGGGTGAGGCGGTAGACCAGGAGGGTGCCGACCACCGCCACCCCACCGGCGATGAACGGTGACAGCGCCGCGGGCACGATCACCTTGGAGACCAGCCCCTGCCACCTGACGGCCGAGGCCCCGGCCGCCGCCACCGTCGCCCCGACCACCCCGCCGATCAGCGCGTGCGAGGAACTGGAGGGGATCCCGAGGAACCAGGTGGCCAGGTTCCACAGGATGCTGCCGGTCAGGCCGGCGCACACCACCGTCAGGGTCACCTCCCCGCTGGCGACCAGGCCGTTGGCGATGGTCGCCGCCACGGCGGTCGACAGGAACGCGCCGACCAGGTTCAGCACCGCCGAGACGGCGACCGCGACGCGCGGCGGGAGGGCGCCGGTGACGATCGAGGTCGCCATCGCGTTGCCGGTGTCGTGGAAGCCGTTGGTGAAGTCGAAGCCCAGCGCCGTGACGACCATCAGCGCCAGGACCGCATCGTTGCCGGTCACGGACCCGAACCTAGCCCGCGCACCGGGACACGCCCGGTTCGGCGACGACCCGGCGCGCCGCACGGCGAAGCGCCGCCATCCGGTCGGATCAACACACGGTCGCGCCCCCTCGCCTGCCGGACGGACGGCTCCAGGAGCCCGAGGGGGACACACCTCGCGTCGACGGCCTTCCCGCGGCCCGCTCCCCCCGGCGTCGGACCGTACGGATTCCCGACCTCCGAACGGCGAACCGTCAGCCCGTGGCCGCCGCCCGCCCGATCGGGTCGCATTCACCGGCAGCGCGGGACACCGACGGGTCGGGTACGGAAGGCTCAGGGCCTTCGAGCCCCAGGCACGCAGCGCGGACACGGCCGGCCGGGGCGGCCCGAGACCGGATTGGTGGCATGACCGTTCAGGACATCCCGGACACCCCGAGCGCCGGGACCGCCCGGCGCGGCGAGTTCGCCGAACTGTACCGGCGCGTGGCGCAGGCCGGCCTGCTGCGTCGGCGCCCGCTGTACTACGCGTGCCGGAGCGCGGCGCTGCTGGCCGCGCTGGCGGGGCTGCTGGCCGGGTTCACGGCGCTCGGCGCGAGCTGGTGGCAGCTCGGCCTGGCGCCGCTGTTCGCCTTCGTGCTGGGCCAATTGGCGCTGCTCGGCCATGACGTCGCGCACCGCGCGGTGTTCGCCGACCGCCGGACGACCGACCTGGTGGGCATCGTGCTGGGGAACCTGGTGGTCGGCATGAGCTACGGCTGGTGGGTCGACGACCACAACCGGCACCACGCCCACCCGAACCGCGAGGGCCACGACCCGGCCGCCGACTCCCTCCTCTTCGCCCGGACCGCCCAACAGGCGGAGCGGACACGGGGGTTGCGGCGGTTCGTGGCACGGCACCAGGCGGCACTGTTCTTCCCGCTGCTGTCCCTCCAGGCACTCGGCCTGCTCGTCGCCACCGGCCTGACCCTCACCCGCGGCACCGTCAGGCACCCGGCGCTGGAACGCACCCTCGCCGCACTGCACTACGCCATCGCGGCGGCCCTGACCGTCCTCGTGCTCTCCCCGCTCCAGGCGCTCGCCTTCACCGCGCTGTTCGGGGCACTGCTCGGCGTCTACCTGGGCTGCATCTTCGCCCCCAACCACAAGGGCATGCCGATGACCGGCCCCGGCGCCGAGCGCACCGACTACCTCCGGCGGCAGGTCCTGCCCTCCCGCAACCTGCGGGCCGGTCGGTTCGTCCACTTCCTCTTCGGCGGCCTCGGCCTCCAGATCGAGCACCACCTCTTCCCGGCCATGCCGGTGGCGGCGCTGCGACCGGCCTCGCGCATCGTGCGCGCCTACTGCGCGGAGATCGGCGTGCCGTACGCCGAGGCGGGTCTGACCGCCTGCTTCCGGGAGATCCTGCGGGACCTGCGCGTGGTCGGCCGGTCCGTCGCGGCCCGTCCGGAGGCCGTGGCGGCGACGAAGACCACGGCAACAGCGCAGGCCGCCCGGTGAGCGAGGTCCTGCCCGGGCCGGTGGCGCCCGCCGCGGCCGGTCCGGCCCCCGGCGGCGAGCGGCTGCGAGTGGTGATCGTCGCCGAGTCCTTCGCCCCGCAGGTCAACGGCGTGGCCCACAGCGTGCTCCGGACCGCCGAGCACCTCCTGGCCCGGGGGCACGTCCCGCTGGTGGTGGCCCCGGCGGCACAGCGCCGCGCGAACGGGAGCGGGAGCGCGAACGGGAGCGGGACCGGGAACGCGATCGGGAGCGCGATCGGGAGCGAGCCGTACGAGGCGGCGTACGGCTACCGGGTGGTCCGCGTCCCGTCCGTTCCGCTGCCCGGCTACCCGGAGGTGCGGGTCGCCCTCCCCGGGCGCCGGGTGGCCGACGCCGTCGAGCAGCACCGCCCCCATGTGGTGCACCTGGCGGGCCCGTTCGCGCTCGGGGCGGCCGGAGCGGCGGCGGCCGGGCGCGCGGGCGTCCCCGTCGTCGCCGTCTACCAGACCGACCTCGCCGCCTACGCCCGGACCTATCTGCCCTTCGCCGGTGCCGCCGGGGCCCGGCTGGCCTGGCACCGGCTGCGGCTCATCCACACGGCGGCCGCGCGGACCCTGGCGCCGTCCCGGGCCTCGCTCGACGCCCTGACGGCCCACGGGGTCCCCCGGGTCCACCTGTGGCCGCGCGGCGTCGACTGCGTGCGTTTCCACCCCGGCCACCGGGACGAGGCCCTGCGCCGGCGCCTCGGCCGGCCCGGCGAGGTGCTGGTCGGCTACGTCGGGCGGCTGGCGCCGGAGAAGCAGGTCGAGCGGCTGGCCGAGGTGTCCCGGCTCCCGGGCGTACGGCTGGTGGTGGTCGGCGACGGCCCCAGCCGCGCCCGACTGGCCGCCGCACTGCCGGACGCGCTCTTCCTGGGCCGCCGCACCGGGCACGAACTCGCCCGGCTCTACGCCTCGTTCGACGTCTTCGCGCACACCGGACCGTTCGAGACCTTCGGCCAGACCCTCCAGGAGGCGATGGCCAGCGGCCTGCCCGTCGTCGCCCCGGCCGTCGGCGGACCGCTCGACCTGGTCCGGCCCGGACGCACCGGCTTCCTCGTCCCGCCCGGCGCCGGCACCGGCTTCCGGGAGGCCGCGGAACGGCTCGCCCGGGACGCGGAGCTCCGCCGGGCGTTCGGCCGGGCCGGCCGGGCCGCGGTGGCGGGACGCAGCTGGGAGGCGGTCGGAGACCGGCTCGTCGACCACTACCGGCTCGCGCTGGCGGAGTCCTCCGCCACGGCGCGCGGGTGAGACCGAGGAACGGACCCGTCATGCACCAGCCCCTCGCCGCCGAGTACCTTCCCGGCGCCCGTCCGGACGCCGACACCGCCGTGTTCCTGCACGGGCTGGGCGGCTGGACCCACAACTGGGCCGCCCTGATCGAGCGCCTCCGGCCGTCGGTGCACTGCCTTGCCCTCGACCTCCCCGGCTTCGGCCGCTCCGCTCCCCCGCCCGACGGCCTCGTCACCGTCGGGCGCCAGGCCGCGGCCGTCGCCCGCCACCTCGTCCGTACCGGGCACCGCCGCGTCCACCTGGTCGGCAACTCGCTCGGCGGCCTGACCGCCCTCCACCTCGCCGCCCACCGCCCGGAGCTGGTCGCCACCCTGACCCTGGTCTCCCCGGTCCTGCCCGTCCTCCCGCCGCCGCAGGCCCTGCGGATCGCCCTGCTGGGCCTGCCGGGCGCTGCCCGCCTGTACGCCCGGCTGCTGTCCACCCGGAGCCCCGACCGGCAACTCGACGACCTCTACGGCCTGATCTACGCCGACCCGTCCCGCATCGGCGCCGAACAGCGCGCGACCGAAGTGCGCGAACGCCTGCGCCGCGCCGAACTCCCCTACAACCGGCAGATGTTGGTGGAGGGTGTGCGCGCCGTCGTCCGGGCCCATCTCCGGCAGCCGGGCGAGCCCTCCCCCTGGCACCAGGCCCGCCGGGTCACCGCCCCCACCCTGCTCGTCTTCGGCCGCGAGGACCGCCTCGTCCCCTTCCGTACGGCGGCCCGGGCCTACACCGCCTTCCGGGACGCCCGCCTCCTCACCCTGCCCGGCATCGGCCACGTCGCCATGCAGGAACACCCCGACGCCGTGGCCTCGGCCTTCCGCGCCCTGCTGCCGGAGCCCCGCCGCACGCCCGGCGGGTGATCCTCGCCATTGGTCTACTCCAATCTGTCCTGAATACGCCGTCACAGCGGGCGCCGGCCTGCCGTTCACTGTCCCTCACGGCAGCCGGGCTCGCTGCCGCACGACCCGTCGACCTGGGAGGTGCGAACGCGAAGCGCCGTGCCCTGTCCGATCGTCGGGGTTGCCGCCGGGCCCGGAGTCGGACGTCTTCCGGCCGAATGTCCGCTCCCCCGCGACGCAGGCCGATCTGAGGGGTAGTCAAAAGGTCACCCCCACAGTGAACTTGGAGACCTCATGGCCATTCGCGCGTCCTGTCGCCCCCTGGTCCTCACCCTGCTCCTGTCCCTGGCCGCGGCCGGCTGCGGCGGCTCCGGCTCGGGCGGCGGTTCCGGGGCCGGCGGCAAGCTGACGGTGTGGCTGGCCGTGGACGCCCAGGAGAGTTGGCCACAACTGGTCCAGTCCACCAACGACCGCTTCGCCAAGGCCCACCCCGGGGTCCGGGTCGACGTCCAGTACCAGCAGTGGACGACGAAGAACCAGAAGCTGGACGCCGTCCTCGCCGGGAAGAACGTGCCCGACGTGGTGGAGATGGGCAACAGCGAGACCACCAACTACATCGTCAACGGCGCCTTCGCCACCCTCGACCCGGCCCGCTTCGACCAGTCGGACGCCTGGCTGCCGGCGCTCGCCGACGCCTGCCGCGACAACGGCAAGACCTACTGCGTGCCCTACTACGTCGGGGCCCGGGTCGGCGTCTACCGCACCGACTACTTCACCCGGGCCGGTGTGCCGGGCGCCCCGAAGACGTACCCCGAACTCCTCTCCGCGTTCGACCGGCTGAAGAGCACCTTCGGCGCCCAGGACCCGAACTTCTCCGCCCTCTACATGCCAGGCCGCTACTGGTACGCGGCCATGGCCTTCCTGAAGGACGCGGGCGGCGAGATCGCGGTGAAGGAGGGCAACCGCTGGAAGGCCTCGCTGTCCTCGCCGCAGTCCGTCGCCGGGCTCACCGAGTGGAAGCGGCTGATCGACGCCTACTACGTCGGCGACCGCGCCAAGGACAACGGCGACCAGCCGGCCGTCGTCGGCCAGGGCCGCGTGGGCGTCTTCTACGGCAACACCTGGGAGGCCGACGCCGCCGCCGACGAACGCTCCGGCGGGGACCCGAAGCTGAAGGACAAGTTCGCCACCTTCCCCTTCCCCGGCCCGTCCGGAAAGCTCCTGCCGCCCTTCCTCGGCGGCTCCACCCTGGCCGTGCCGGCCAAGTCGACGCGCAAGGACCTGGCCGCCGACTGGATCAGGATGTTCACCGACCGGGAGTCGCAGAAGACGCTGATCGCCGCGAACACCCTGCCCAACAACACCACCCAGCTGACCGAGGTCGCCGCCGGCGGCATCAACGGCCCGGCCGCCCAGGCCGCGGCGACCGGGGGCTGGATGACCCCGTTCGCGCCCGGCTGGACGTCGGTGGAGAAGTCCAACGTCCTGCCCGAGATGCTGGAGCGGATCGCCAACGGCAAGGCGTCGGTGCAGGACGCCGCGCGGGAGGCGGACCGGCGGATCGACGAAGTGATCAATGAGCGCTGACCGGGGCCGGCGGCGGCGTCCGCTGCTGCCGTACCTGCTGATCGGCCCGACCGTCCTCGCGCTCGTCCTGGTGCTCGGCTACCCGCTCGTGGACATGGTCGTCCTCTCCTTCCAGGACATGACCCGCGAGCAGCTGTTCGGCGGCACGTCGCCGCCGTGGGCCGGGCTGGACCAGTTCCGCAGGATCCTCGGGGACGGGTTCTTCTGGACGGTGGTCGGCCGTACGGTGCTCTTCACCGCGGTGTGCGTCGCCCTCACGGTGCTCTGCGGGCTGTTCACCGCCCGGCTGATGCACCGGGTCTCCCCGTGGGTGCGCGCCGTCATCGCCGGGGTGCTGGTCACCGTGTGGGCCATGCCCGTCATGGTCGCCGCGTCGGTCTTCCGCTGGCTCTTCGACGCCGACTACGGCGTGGTGAACTGGCTGCTCTCGAACCTGCCCGGGGTCGACCTGGCCCGCCACAACTGGTTCACCAACCCCTGGCAGGGGTTCGCCGTCATCGTCTCCGTCGTGGTGTGGGGCTCGCTGCCGTTCGCCGCGATCACCCTGCGGGCCGCCCTGGCCCAGGTCCCGCCCGAGCTGGAGGAGTCCGCGGTCCTCGACGGGGCCCGGCCCCTCCAGGTCTTCCGGCACGTCACCCTGCCGGTGATCAGACCGGTCCTCGTCATGGTGACGACGCTGTCGGCCATCTGGGACTTCGGCGTCTTCAACCAGATCTGGCTCATGCGCGGCGGCCAGCCCGAGCGGGAGTACTACCTGCTCGGCGTCTACTCCTTCATCGAGTCCTTCGCCGTGAACCGCTACAGCACCGGGGCCGCGATCGCGCTCGTGACCGTCGTGCTGCTGCTCGCCGGATCGGTCGTCTACCTGCGTCAGATGCTCAGGACGGGAGAGATCGAATGAGACGACGGCGGTCGCTGGGCCACGACCTGCTCGGACTGCTCGTCGCCGCGGTGATCGGCTTCCCCGTCTACTGGATGGTGCTCACCGCGTTCCGGCCGGCCACCGAGATCCTGAGCCTGCCACCGAAGTTCTGGCCGGTCCGCCCCACGCTCGACAACTTCGCCCGGGCGCTGGGCACCGAGACCTTCTGGGCCAACGTCCGCTCCAGCGTCGTCATCGGCCTCGGCACCGTCCTGGTGTCGCTGGTCGTCGGCGCCCTCGCCGCCTTCGCCCTCGCCCGCTTCCGCTTCGCGGGCCGCAAGGCCTTCGTCGTGGTCATCCTCATCGTCCAGATGGTCCCGCTGACGGCCCTGATCATCCCGGTCTACCTGCTGCTGAACGACGTCGGGATGACCGACAGCCTCACCGGCGTGGTCCTCACCTACCTGGTGTTCACGCTGCCGTTCACGGTCTGGATGCTGCGCGGCTTCATCGCCGGGGTCCCGGTGGAACTCGAGGAGGCGGCCATGGTCGACGGCTGCGGCCGCCTCGGCGCGTTCCGCCGGGTGGTGCTCCCGCTGCTCGCGCCCGGCATCGTCGCCACCTCCGTCTTCGCCCTTGTCCAGGCGTGGAACGAGTACGTCCTCGTCTACATCCTGCTGTCGAGTCCGCAGAAGCAGACCGTCAGCATCTGGCTGGTCTCCTTCCAGACCAGCTTCGGGACCGACTACGGCGGCCTCATGGCGGGTGCCACACTGACCGCCCTGCCCGTCGTGGTCTTCTTCCTCGTCGTCCAGCGCAGGATCGCCTCCGGCCTCACCGTCGGCGCGGTCAAGGGCTGAGCCCCTCCG
>NZ_JBHVET010000211.1:0-11599 GCF_042802135.1 Kitasatospora sp. NPDC057512 | reverse complement strand
TGAGTGGACCGGTTCGAGGACGGGGTCCGGCTACTTGGCCAGGCGGGACCAGTCGGCCGGTTGGGCGGGGTCGAGTTGGCGGAGCTGGTCGAGGACCTTCGGGTCCTGGGCGTCGAGCCAGTCGGCGACCTGGCGGAAGGAGACGCAGCGGACGCCGTCGCGCTTGCAGACGCCCTTCATCACGTCCTCGATGGCCTGCATGTAGATGCCGCCGTTCCAGGACTCGAAGTGGTTCCCGATGAACAGCGGGGCGCGGCTGCCGTTGTAGACGCGTTCGAAGCCGGCGAGGTAGCTCTCGCGGGTCTCCTTCTCCCAGGTGTCGTACTTCCTGGGGTCGCCGTTGGTGCTGTTCCCGGACTGGTTCGCCAGGAAGTTGAAGTCCATCGAGAGGCTCTGGGTGGACTTGCCGGGCATGGGGAGCAGTTGTAGCGGGAAGTTCCAGACGCCCTCCTTCTTCGTCGGCCAGACCTGGAACTCGCCCGGGGAGCTGGCGTCGTAGCGGAAGCCCGCCGCCTTCTCGGCCGGCAGCAGGTTCTTCTGGCCCTCCAGGCAGGGGGCGCGGCCGCCGACCAGTTCCCTGGTGTAGTCGAAGGGGAGCGGCGGGAGGTCCTTGAAGCCGGTGTTGGTCTTCCAGTTGGTGACGAAGGAGACGGCCTGGTCGAGTTCGCTCTTCCACTCCTCGGTGCTCCACTCGCCGCCGCCCTTGGCGTTGCAGAAGTGCCCGTTGAAGTGGGTGCCGATCTCGTTGCCGTCGAGCCAGGCGAGGCGCAGCTGTTCCAGGGTGTCCTTGATGTGGGGGTCGGTGGCGTAGTCGATGGAGGCGTCGCCGGGCTTGTGCTGCGGTGGCTTGTAGAGCGTGCTCCTGGACTTGGGGAGGACGTAGAGGCCGCTCAGGAAGAAGGTCATCTGGGCGTTGTTCTCGGCGCCGAGTTTGCGGAAGCGGGAGAACTGGCGGTCGTCGCCCTCCAGTGCGCCGTCCCAGGAGAAGACGACGAACTGCGGTGGCTTCTCCCCGGGCTTGAGCTTCTCCGGCACGGGCTGCTTGGGCTGCGGGCCGGTGTCGGAGGTGGAGCCGTCGCCGAGCACCTTGACCTGGCCGTCCCAGGTGGGGGTGGGGGCGGGCGGCGGCGGGGCGGGGGCCTCGGTGGTGGTGCTCGGGACGGGGTTGGGCGGGGTGGTGCCGGTGGTGGCCGTGGGTCTGCTCGGTGTGCCGGAGCATCCCGTCGCCAGGGCGGAGGCCCCGAGGACCCCCATCGCCAGCAGGATGGCCGAGCCGCGAGCAGTCCGCACGGGACCCCATTTCTCTGATCTTCGATCAGGAGCTGTTCGGAAGATGATCGATGAATGTGATCATCAGAACACTTTTGATCGACCTCTGTCGAGGCAGGGCCGATGCCGCTGCGGCGGGGGTGGGTTCGGTGAGCAACTCCCTTGTGCCACACGGGGGATGGTGCGCCGATCGGCCCCCGGTGGAGGGCCCCGGCGGCCGGGAGGGCGCGGGGCGATCGTCGCGGCCACGGCAACGGCCACGGCCGCCGACGGGTTCAGTGACTGATCGGGTGTCACACGGTTTCGGCCAAGTTCATGGCATGGGCATGGCGCGCCGTGTCCAGCCGTTCCGGCCCCGGTTAGGGTCGCTCCAGCTCAACGAACCTCCGGCGCCCCACGGCCCTCGTGACGGCGCCCCGTCGACCTGCCCGATTGGACCGGTGCGCCATGAACAGGACCTACCACCGCCCGCTGGACCGTCCCTCGACCACGACCGTCCGCAGCCGGCTCGCCGCCGCGGCGGGGGCGGCCGCGGTGGCCGCCTGCGTGCTCACCGGCGTCGCGGTCGCCGCCGCCGGTGCCGCGACCGCCGCTCCCGCCTCGGTCCCCAAGCCCGCCGTCACCGTCTACGGCGTGGCCGGCGCCACCCCGGCCGCCGCACCCCGCTAGACGCGGCCCCCCCGGCGCGCCCGGGCGGCGGTTCGTCCGAACCTCCGCCCGGGCGCCGGCGTTCCCGCCGGGGTTCCCGCCAGGGTCCCAGGTCGGGGTCCTCGGCCGGGGTCCGCGGCATTGACAGGGGACATCCTTGGGCTGAATGCTAAGCAAGCGCTTAGTCAATGAGGATCCACCCCCGAGGAGCCGCCCGATGGCCGAGACCCCCGTCGACCCGCCCGGCCTGGACCTGGCCCGCCTCCGGTCCCGTCTGGAGCGCGAGCTGCCCGGCCTCCTCCAGGGGCCGCTGCGGGCCGACCTCATCGAAGGGGGCCGCTCGAACCTGACGTACGTCCTGAGCGACGGCGCGTCCCGCTGGGTCCTCCGGCGCCCGCCGCTCGGGCACGTCCTCGCCACCGCGCACGACATGGGCCGCGAGTACCGGGTGATGACGGCGCTGCGCGACACCGGGGTGCCCGTGCCCCGGACGCTCCTGCTCGACCCGGACACCGAGACCCTCGGCGCCCCCTGGTACCTCATGGAGTACGTCCCCGGCACCGCCCACCGGGACGTCGCCCCGCTCGCCGCCCTCGGCGAGCGGCGGGTGCACGCGCTCGGACAGCGGCTGGTCGACACCCTCGCCACCCTGCACCGGATCGACCCCGCCGCCGTCGGCCTCGCCGACTTCGGCCGGCCCGAGGGCTACCTGGAGCGCCAGCTGCGCCGCTGGTCCAAGCAGTTGGCCGCCTCCCGCAGCCGCGACCTGCCCGACCTCGACCGCCTGCACGCCAGGCTCGCCGAGCGCCTGCCGGTCTCGCCCGCGCCCGCGCTCGTGCACGGCGACTACCGCCTCGACAACGTCCTGGTCGACGACGCCGACACCATCACGGCCGTCCTGGACTGGGAGATGTCCACCCTCGGCGACCCGCTCACCGACATCGGCCTCCTGGTGATGTACACCGAACTCGCGGGTGTCGGCGGCGGCATCATCCCCTCCGCCATGACCGCCCCCGGCTTCCCGAAGGCCGACGAGATCGTCTCCCGCTACGCCGACGCGACCGGCCGCCGCGCGGAGGACCTCGACTGGTACGTCGCCTTCGCCTCGTTCAAGCTGGCCGCCGTCGCCGAGGGCATCCACTACCGCTTCCGGCAGGGCCGCACCCTGGGCGCCGGCTTCGAGCGCGCCGGTGAGATGGCCCCGATCCTCGCCCGGCACGGCCTGAGCACCCTCAAGGAGAGCTGAGAACCGATGGACTTCGCCTACGACGCCCGGACCGAAGAACTCCGCGAGCAGCTGCTCGCCTTCATGGACGAGCACGTGTACCCCGCCGAGCCCGTCCTCGCCGCCCAGCTCGCCGACCCCGGCCGCGACCGCTGGGCGGTCCCCCCGGTCATCGCCGAGCTCCAGGCCGCGGCCCGCGAGCAGAAGCTCTGGAACCTCTTCCTGCCAGGTGAGCTCGGCGCCGGCCTCACCAACCTCCAGTACGCCCCGCTCGCCGAAATCACCGGCCGCAGCATCCAGTTGGCCCCGCCCGCGCTCAACTGCGCGGCGCCCGACACCGGCAACATGGAGCTGCTCGCCCAGTTCGGCAGCGCCGAGCAGCGCGAGCGCTGGCTGCGCCCCCTCCTCGACGGCGGGATTCGCTCGGCCTTCGCGATGACCGAGCCCGAGGTCGCCTCCTCGGACGCCACCAACATCGCCACCCGGATCGAGCGGGACGGCGACGAGTACGTGGTCAACGGCCGCAAGTGGTACATCACCGGGGCGATGAACCCCGACTGCCGGATCCTCATCGTGATGGGCAAGACCGATCCGGCCGCCGAGCCGCACCGCCGGCAGAGCATGCTGCTCGTCCCGCGCGACACCCCGGGCGTGACCGTCCGGCGCGGCATGACGGTGTTCGGCTACGACGACGCCGACCACGGCGGCCACGCCGAGGTGCTGTTCGAGGACGTCCGCGTCCCGGTGGAGAACCTGATCGGCGAGGAGGGTACGGGCTTCGCCATCGCCCAGGCCCGGCTCGGCCCCGGCCGGATCCACCACTGCATGCGGGCCATCGGCATCGCCGAGCGGGCGCTGGAGCTGATGTGCCGTCGGGCCGACGAGCGGGTGGCCTTCGGGAAGCCGCTGGCCGAGCAGGGCGTGGTGCAGGACTGGATCGCCGAGTCCCGGGTGCGGATCGAGCAGCTGCGGCTGCTGGTGCTGAAGACCGCCTGGCTGATGGACACCGTCGGCAACCGGGGGGCGCACACCGAGATCCAGGCGATCAAGATCGCCACCCCGCGCACCGTCGAGTGGATCCTGGACAAGGCCGTCCAGGCGCACGGCGCGGCGGGCGTCAGCCAGGACACCCCGCTGGCCCAGCTCTGGGCCGGCAACCGCACCCTGCGGCTGGCCGACGGCCCGGACGAGGTGCACAAGCGCTCGCTGGCCCGGAGGGAACTGCGGCGGCACCGGCGCTGACCCGTAGGGGTGTGATACCCGGGTATTCCGGGGCTTGTCGGCCCCAGGTATGACGGCGGCGGCCCGTTCCCGACCGTAGTGTCCTGCGTGTTCGATCGATCGGAACACGGAGGGACACCATGGGAATTCCGGGACGGGCGGTGGCGGCGGTGGTGCTGGCGGCGGCGGCGGCGGTGGGCACGATCGGTACGGCCGCGGGGGCGGTCCTGCCGCCGCCGGGGGAAACGAGTCCCGGGCGGCAGGCCCGGGCCTGGCTGCCGGAGCCCAGCGGGCCGTACCCGATCGGGACCACCGCCGTGCACCTCACCGACACCGCGCGGGAGGACCCCTGGCACCCCGGGCAGCGGCGCGAGCTGATGATCAGCCTCTGGTACCCGACCTCCCGGCCGGCCGCCGGCGACGACCGGGCCCCGTACATGGAGCCCGCCGCCGGGCGGCACTTCGACGGCCCGGACGGCGTCGGCCTGCTCAACTACGGCACCACGCCCGGCCGCACCGACTGGTCGGCCATCCGCACCCACGCCCGCCGGGACGCCCCGGCGCTGCCCGGCGGCCCGCGCCCGGTGGTGCTGTACTCGCCCGGCCTCGGCGACCCGCGCACCTGGGGGACGGCGCTGGTCGAGGACCTCGCCTCGCGCGGCTACCTGGTCGTCACCGTCGACCACACCTACGAGGCCTCCGAAGTCGCCTTCCCCGGCGGCGACCTGGCCCCCTCGGTGTTCCCCGGCATGCTCGGGCAGTCCGGCCTGGACATCGGCGCGGTGCTGCGCAAGGCGATGGACACCCGGGTGGCCGACACCCGCTTCGTACTGGACCAGCTCGCCGCGCTCGGCGAGCGGCCGGGCCTGCCCGCCGGGGTCGCCGGGGCCCTCGACCTCGGCCGGATCGGCATGGTCGGCCAGTCGGCGGGCGGCTTCACCGCGCTCCAGACCATGCACGACGACCCGCGGATCGCGGCCGGGATCAACATGGACGGCCAGATGCACTTCCCCGGCCCCGACGGCCACACCGGTGTCTTCCTGCCCAGCGTCGCCGAGGACGGCCTCGACCGGCCGTTCCTGCTGATGGGCACCGGCAGCAAGGACTCCGGCGGCTACCGCGACCAGCCCGGCTGGAACGCCCTGTGGCGGCACAGCACCGGCTGGCACGCCGACGTCACCCTCGCCGGCTCCCGGCACGGCTCGTACACCGACGCCCAGCCGCTGCTGCCGCAGCTCGCCCGGCAGGGCGTGCTCGGCGCCGACCAGCTGCGCAAGGACGTCGGCGACATCCGCCCGGGCCGGGCCGAACTCGCCACCCGCAGCTACGTCGCGTCCTTCTTCGACCGCTGGCTGCGCGGCCAGGACGACCACCTGCTGGACGGGCCCTCGGCGCGCTTCCCGGAGATGGCGTACGAGCGGTAGCCGGGCCCGCGGGACGGGAACCGCTCGTACGGGGGTCAGCGGATCCCGGAGCCCGGGTTGGCCCCGTCCCATCGCTGCCGGGAGTCGACGATCGCGTCGTGGTGGTCGTACGACCAGTCCGTCATCGCCCGCACCAGGTGGGTCAGGCTGTGGCCGAGCGGCGTCAGCTCGTACTCCACCTGCGGCGGGACGGTCGGGTGGACGGTCCGCGAGACCATGCCGTCCCGCTCCAGGCGGCGCACGGTCAGGGTGAGCATCCGCTGCGAGATGCCCGGCAGCGCGCGCTGCAGCTCGCGGAACCGCCGTACGCCCTGGGCGAGTTCGACGACGGTGAGGACAGACCACTTGTCGCCGAGGCGGTCCAGCAGGTCGCGGATCCCGCAGTCCACGCCGTCCTCGCACCAGACCACCGGGCGGGGGGTGGTTACCGCGGTGTGCCCTGCTGACATGGAAGTGCCTCCTTACGCCGGACGCCCAGGCTACCGAGGATGGTCGCGAAGCCGACGACCGATCATCCCTGGAGGAACCCCATGCTGCTCGTCACCGGAGTCAACGGAGGCCTGGGCGCGCTCGTGCTGGAGCGGCTCGCCGGGCGGGAGGGCGTCGTCGCGGGCTCGCGCACGCCGCGGCGGGTGCCGGAGGGCGTCCCGGCCCGGCTGGTGGACTTCGACCGGCCGCAGACGCTGGCGGAGGCCTTCACCGGCGTGCGGACCCTGCTGCTGATCTCGGCCGGCGCCGCCGAGGACGACGTGGTGGTCGCCCGGCACGGCGCCGCGATCGAGGCGGCGGAGCGGGCGGGCGTCGAGCACGTGGTCTACACCAGCCTCTCCGGCGACGGCGACCACCTGCCCTACGCCCTCGCCCACCGCTGGACCGAGCGGCGGCTGCGCGCGTCCGCCACCCTGCGCTGGACGGTGCTGCGCAACGGCCTGTACGCCGAGTTCCTGGGCGCGATCGCCGCCCCCGGCCCGGACGGGGTGATCAGCGCCCCGCTGGGCGACGGGCGGCTCGCGGCGGTGGCCCGGGCGGACCTCGCCGAGGCGGCGGCGAACGTCGCCCTGGCGCCCGGCGGGCACGTCGGCCGGACGTACGAGCTGGTGGGGGAGCGGGCGGTGGGCGGGGCGGAGGTGGCCGAGGCGCTCGGCGCCGCGTACCGGCCGGGACGGCTGACGGACGCCCGGGCGGCGGTGGCGGCCTCGGACGCGCGGGACTTCCAGGTGCCGATGGTGGTGGGCACCTACTCGGCGATCGCCCACGGCTTCCTCGCCGGCCCGGGCGGGCCGGGCGACCTCGCGGCCCTGCTCGGCCGCGCGCCCCGCCCGGCCCTGGAGGTCATCGCCGAGGGGCGGTGACCTCCGGGTCACATGCCGCCGCCCAGGGTGACCCCGCCGTCCACGACCAGGGTCTGGCCGGTGATCCAGCCGGCGTCGGGGGAGAGCAGGAAGGCGACGGCGCCGGCGATGTCCTCGGGGACGCCGAGGCGGCCGAGGGGGTAGGCCTTGGCGACCTTCTCCTCGCGGCCCTCGTACAGGGCCTCGGCGAACCTGGTCTTGACCACGGCGGGGGCGACGGCGTTGACCCGGATGCCCTGGGGGCCCAGCTCGGCGGCGAGTTCGGTGGTGAGCCGGATCAGCGCGGCCTTGCTGACGCCGTACATGCCGATCCCGAGCGAGGAGCGGATCCCCGCGATGGAGGCGACGTTGACGACCGAGCCGCCGTGCTCGCCCATCCACGCGGCGTGCGCGCGGCGGGTCCAGGCCAGCGGGGCCAGCACGTTGACGGCGAGGATCTTGGCGGCGGCGGCCTCGTCGGTGTCGAGGACCGGCCCGTAGACCGGGTTGATGCCGGTGTTGTTGACCAGGTGGTCGAGCCGGCCGAAGGCCTCCAGGGTGCGGGCGACGGTCTCCTCCTGGTGCGCCGGGTCGTCGGCCTTGCCCGCGACGGCGATCGCGTTCTCCGGGCCGCCCAGGTCGCGGACGGCCTCGGCCAGCGGTTCCGGGTTGCGGGCGGTGAGGCAGACCCTGGCGCCGCGGTCGACCAGTTCGCGCGCGATGCCGAGGCCGATGCCCCGGCTCGATCCGGTGACGACGGCCACCCGGCCCTTGAAGGAGTGCACCACGGAGCGTCCTGCCTTTCGTGTGGGATCCCTGCTATCGACTGACTAAGCGCTTGCTCAGCATGCGGTCGGTGCGGGAGGCTGTCAACAGTCCGCCGACCGCTTGCCCGTCGCACCCCGGCCCGGGCCGGGGGTCGGGCCGAGGGGCGGCCGGCGCGAAAGCCTGTACGAGTTTCTCTGGGAGGATGACGCCATGACCAGCACCCCGCTCGCCGACCTCTGGCCGACCCTGCCCGGCGCCGACGCCCGCCCCGAAGCGGCGTACCGGCTGCTCCAGGCCGCCGTCGAGTCGTTCGCGGAGCGCGGCTTCCACGCCACCACGACCCGGGACATCGCCACGGCGGCGGGGATGAGTCCGGCCGCGCTGTACATCCACTACCAGTCGAAGGCCGCGCTGCTGGCCGAGATCAGCCGGGCCGGGCACGCCGCCACGCTGACCCTGGTCCGGGGCGCGGCGGCCGGCCAGGGCGGACCGGCCGAGCGGATGCGGGGGCTGGTCGAGCAGTTCACCGCCTGGCACGCCCGGGCCCGGATGGTCGGCCGGGTGGTCAACTACGAGCTGCACGCGCTGCCCGAGGACGCCTACGCGGTGGTCGCGGCGCTGCGGTTGGACATCGAGCGCGAGGTCAGCGCGCTGATCGAGGCGGGCGTGGCGGCGGGGGAGTTCCAGGTGGCGGAGGTGCGGACGGCGGCCCGCGCGGTCACCTCGCTGGGCATCGACGTCTCCCGCTGGTACACCGACAACTCCTCCGAGGCGCCGGAGGAGCTCGGGCGCCGCTACGGGGAGCTGGTGCTGCGGATGCTCGGCGCCCGGGTCTGAGCCGTCCCGCGGAGGTCCCGCTCTTGACCTGCTCACGGAGTGCGAGCAGACTCGTATACGAAGTACGTGTGCCTCGTAGGCGTACAGCGTAGAGACGGCCGGGCACGCAGGGTGACACCGTGAGCCCCTCCTCCCCGCGCACTCCCACCGCGGCTCCGACACCGCGGATCGAAGCAACCACCTCCCACGGCGACCACGCCCCCGACCGGCGGCGCCGAACGGGAGCGACCCCCCGACCCGGGCCGGCCCGGCCGGGCCGTGCCGCCGCCCCGAGGCGGCACGGCAACGGCGCGCGCTGCGTCGCGGCGCGGCCCGGGCGGTAGGAGAAGGGGAGGTGCAGTGATGCCCCTCCGGCAAGCACATCCGGTCCGGCCCCGCTTCTGGCTGGAGACGGCCCTCGGCGGACTGTCCGGACTGCTGTTCCTGGCCACCCTGGTGTGGCCGCAGTGGATCGAGACGCTCCTCGGCGTCGACCCGGACGCCGGCAGCGGCGCGGCGGAGTGGCTGGTGGTCGCGCTCGCGGCCGCCGTCACCGCCGCCTGCCTGCTCGGCGCGCGGATCGAGTGGCACCGGGCGCACCCGTCCTCGGTCCGCGCCGCGCCGTGCGGTGACGGTGGAGACGGTGAAGGAGGACCGTCATGACTGACGTATCACACGGTGTCGCCCCCGAGCGGCTGACCGAACTCGTCCGGCAGGCTCCCTTGAGCTTCGTGGGCACGGTCACCCGGGTCGGTGGCACCTCGCTCGCCGCCTTCCCGGCCGACGCCCGCGACGAGCGGACCACCGTGGTCAAGGTGGCCGAGGTGCTGCACGCGCCCAAGGCCTTCCGGCAGCTCGCGGGCAGCGAGGTCACCGTCCAACTGGCCCCCGACGGCGACCTGTTGGTCGTCGGTGACACGAGGGCGTTCTTCGTCCGGGGCCTTGTCTACGGCGAGGGCCTCGGCCTGGCCGAGGTGGCCCGGCTGCCGGCCGAGGCCGTCCAGGGGCACGTCTCGCTCGCCGCCACCACCGCCGACGAGATGCCGTTCTCCTCGGTGCAGCGCGCGATCCGCGACCAGGACATCGCCGCGCACGCCGGGACGGCGGACGCCGTGGTGCTCGCCACCGTGGCCGGCCTGGAGGACCTCGGCCTGCCGGCGCACTCCGAGCACGACCCGCTCTGGTGGCGCGCCGCGCTCGACGTCGCGCACGTCGAGGCCGGCCCGGTCGGCACCGGACGGATCGGCGTCCTCTACCCGAGCAGCGAGGACATGCGCTGGCACCGGGTACCGAAGCCGAAGGCCGGACAGCTGGGCCTGTGGCTGCTGCACGCCACCTCGGGCGACATCGCCGAGCAGGCGCCCTACCAGCTGCTCCACCCCGACGACTACCAGCCGGCGCAGAAGCTCGCCGTGCTGCGCGAAGGGAGGTGAGCGGACATGCCCACCATCAAGGTCGTCGACATCACGCCCAAGGCGCAGAGCGGGGACGCGAACCAGGACTGCGAGCCCAATCTCGCGGTGAACCCGGAGAACCCGCTGGAGATGGTCGCGACCGCCTTCACCCCCGACCCGCTGAACGGGCCGTTCGCCCCGGTCTACGTCTCGACGGACGGCGGGGACACCTGGGTGCTGAAGTCGATCGTCCCGGGCAACGACGGGATCGGCGGCACCGGTGACATCAGCGTCGGCTTCGCCGCGCACGGCGGCAGGCTCTACACCGGCATCCTCAACGGCACGACCAGTGACCTGGAGATCCTGCGCAAGACGGACGTCACCGCGCCGGGGCCGATGGAAGTCCTGGTGGACGTGCCCGTGCGGGCCATCCCGGACCAGCCCTGGGTGGTCACCGGCCCGGCGAGCGCGAACGGCGGCGGCCGGGACGTCGTCTACGTCGGCAACAACGTCACCACCCGGGGGGCCGGCTCCGCCACGGTGACGGTCTCCGCCGACGCGAGCACCGGCACGGGGGGCTTCAGTGACGTCAAGGTCGACCAGCGCCCCGGCGCGAAGTCGAACGGGCCGCCGGTCCGGCTCGCCGCGCACGCCGACGGGACGGTCTACGGCGCCTTCGAGAGCTACAACAGCATCGTCCAGGACGCCGCGGACCCGAAGCCCGCCTTCTTCGTCAACCTCGACGTGGTGGTGACCAGGGACGACAGGGGCGGCCTCGGCCCGAAACCCTTCGAGGACCTGCGGGACGCGGCCGACGGCGCCGTCGGCCAGCGGGTGGTCAGCCACCGGGCGCTGGAGTTCAAGATTCGGGAGGCGACCCTGGGGCAGGAGCGCACCGGCGCGGACCTGTCGATCGCGGTCGACCCCACGGACTCCGCCAGCGTGTGGGTCGCCTGGTGCGACGTGACCGGCGGACTCCTCCCGACCGACTACGTGCTGCACGTCCGGCACTCCACCGACCGGGGGCAGACCTGGGCCCAGGCGCACCAGGACCTCGTCGACGCCAAGAACCCCTCGCTGGCGATCACCTCCGACGGGCTGGTCGGACTGGTCTACCAGCAGCTCGCCCACGGCCAGTGGTCGACGGTGCTGGAGCTGTCCTCGGACGGCTTCAAGACCGCGGAGAGCACCGTCCTGCACCAGGCTCCGGGCGACGTCCCCGTGTCGTCGGGCGTGCCGTACCTGGGCGACTACATCCGGATGCTCGCGGTCGGGAAGGACTTCTACGGCATCTTCGCCGGCAACAACACGCCCGACCGGGCGAACTTCCCGGTGGGCGTGACGTACCAGCGCAACGCCAACTTCACCACCCACCAGCTGCTCAGCTCGGACGGGGTCACCCGGGTGCCGCCGTCCATCGACCCGTTCTTCTTCCACCGGGCCGCCTGAGCACGCACCCCCGCACCCCCGCACCCAGGGCGCCCGCCACGACCGGTCGTGGCG
>NZ_JBHVET010000210.1:0-11613 GCF_042802135.1 Kitasatospora sp. NPDC057512 | reverse complement strand
GCAGGTACAGCATCGAGGACCCGTACATCACCCGCGCGCCGACGCTGTGCAGCGCCTCGCCGTAGGAGGTGGAGAGCAGCAGGCCGGCCGTGACCGCCTGGAAGAGGATCGCCACGGTCTGGAGCGCCACGGAGGCCCGGAGGAAGATGCCGACACGCAGCCCCGCGGCCGTGTCCGTGGTGTCCGTGGTGTCCGTGGTCGCCTCCGCCGTCGTTCCGATGGCCATGACGCGCTCCCCTCTTCTGCCTCGCGGCAGCTGATCGATAGTGTCCCGCTCATCCGACGACACAGGCCGGCGAAGTGTGAGGCGAGGGTCCATGACGGACGAGCAGACCCGGGGAGCGGCCCCGACCGCGAACACCCCCTCCGTGCCGGACCCGGGCGTGGTCGTCGGTGAGCGGCGGCAGCTGGTCAACCTGGCCTACCGGCTGCTCGGTTCGCTGGCCGAGGCCGAGGACGCGGTGCAGGAGACGTACGCCCGGTGGTACGCGCTGTCCCGGCGGCAGCAGGAGGCCATCGCCTCGCCGGGCGCCTGGCTGACCACGGTCGCCGGCCGGGTCTGCCTGGACCTGCTCGGGTCGGCGCGGGCCCGGCGGGAGCGCTACGTCGGCGAGTGGCTGCCCGAGCCGCTGCCCGACCGCGGCGAGTGGGTCGGCGGCCCGGTCGGCGGCGGGCCGGCCGATCCCGCGGACTGGGTCACCGTGGACGAGTCGGTGACCATGGCCTTCCTGGTCGTCCTGGAGGCGATGACCCCTGCGGAGCGGGTGGCGTTCATCCTGCACGACGTCTTCCGCTACCCCTTCCCCGAGGTGGCCGGGATCGTCGGCCGCACCCCGGCGGCCTGCCGCCAACTGGCCTCCTCCGCCCGCCGCCGGATCAGGGCCGCCCAGGCCCCGGCCACCCCGACGGGCGCGCAGGCCGGGCTGGTACGGAACTTCAAGCAGGCCTGGGAGGCCCGGGACATCGCGGCCCTGGTCGGCCTGCTCGCCCCCGACGCCACGATGACCGCCGACGGTGGCGGCCTGGCCGGCGCCGCCCTGCGCCCGGTGGTGGGCGGCGAGCGGATCGCCCGGTACCTGGTCCACTTCGCCGACCGCGCCCCCGGGCTCACCCTCCTCGAACGGACCGTCAACGGCCGCCCCGGCCTGGTCGCCCGGCTCGGCGACCGCACCGCGACCGTGGCGGCCTTCGACCTGGCCGACGGCCGGATCACCCGCATCTGGGCGGTCCGCAACCCGGCGAAGCTGCGCCCGTGGACGGATCGCGAGGCGGAGCGCGAACCGGAGCACGAACCGGCGCGCGAGCCGGAGCGCGAACCGCACGGCCGCTGAGCGGTCCTACAACTCCTCCACCACCTCCACACCCGGGCACTGCCGCGCCAGGTCGGCGAAGAACCGCTCCCCGTCGATCACCTCCTCCGGCGCGTGCACCCCCGCCGACTCCACCGTCCCGTCCAGCAGTTGGGCCAGCCCCAGGCCCGCCGGGACCCCCGTCGCCTCCGCCATGTCCGCCAGCAGCGCCTCCGCGCCGTCCAGGCGGGCGAGGACCGCGGCCGGGCGGCCGCCGCGGGTGCCGATGGCGGCGGCGAAGAACGGCGGAAGGGTGCCCGGGCCGCGCAGGCGGGGGGCGCGGGCGGCGGCCCGCAGGGTGCGGCGGACGCTGGGGCGGTCCAGGTCGGCGGCGGCGGTCTCGTTGGTCAGTCGTCCGGCGTCGAGGTCGTCGCGCAGCACGTCCAGGTAGGCGGCGGTGCCGACGGACACCACCATCAGGTTGGCCGCGTCGCCGGTGGGCCGCAGACTGCGGTGCAGGGTGACCGGCTCCGGGTGGCCGACGCTGTAGGCGGTGCCGCGGTGCCCGCCGGGCAGGTCGAGGACGACCGGGCGCAGCGGGGGCCGGCGGACCAACCGGCCGTCCTCCACCGCCGTGACGGTGCCGCTGATCTGCTGCATCCAGTGCACGGCGGCGGCCGAGACCGCGCCGTTCGGGTCGCGCACTCCGGTGTCGGCCGGCGAGGAACCGGGCTGGGGGCCGACGTCCACCGGCCAGGCGGTGTACACGTCCGTCAGGGTGTCGAGCCGGGCGGCGGCCCGGGCGGCGAGCAGGTTGCTGACACCGGGGCTGGCGCCCATCCCGAGCACCGCGCGCACCCCGGCGGCGCGGGCCTCGCCGTCCAGCTCCAGCATGGCGACGGTTGGTTCCCAGTCGTCGCAGATGTCCAGGTAGTGGGTACCGGTGCGGATCGCCGCGCGCAGCACGTCGAGGCCGTAGCGGTAGTACGGGCCGACGGTGTTGAGCACGGCGTCGGCGTCGGCGAGGACGGCGTGCAGCTCCGGCCGGTCCGTGACGTCGACCCGGGCCGCGCGTACGGGCACCGTCGAGCCGGCGGCCAGTACGGCGGCGGCGCGGCGGGCGGCGTCGAGGTCGCGGTCGGCGATCACCAGTTCGTGGACGCCGGGGAGGGCGGCCGCGACGCGGGCGGCGACCCTGCCCATCGCGCCGGCTCCGCCGAGGGCGAGCAGTTTCATCGCGGGTCAGCCCCTCGGGTGGTCGGGTGAGGTCGGGTCGAGCGAGGTCAGGAAGTTCCGCATGCCGTCGAGGTAGCCGGGGGTGAACAGCGAGCGCGGTGCGGCGACGGCGAGGAAGGTGCTGCGCAGCTCGGAGTCCTCGACGTCCTTGGGCACGATGTTGTGGGTCGAGTCCGGGAAGCGCAGGACGTGGAGCAGGCCCGGGGTGGTGACGAGGCGGCGGTAGGCGGCCTCGGTGTCGTCGCTGTCGACGTTGACGTCCCGGCCGCCGAGGACGAGTTGCACCGGCACCCGGAGGGCGCCGAGGTCCTCGGTGGCGTCGGAGAGGTGGTTGCGCTTGTTGAACGCCCAGCGCTCGGGGGTGAGCCCGTCGACGTCGCCGCCCGCGGCCCGGTACTGCTCGAAGGTCGAACCGGCCCGCAGGGCGGCCAGGTTGCGGTCGCTGCGGGCGACGGCGGCCGCGGTCTCCGCGGGCGAGGCGTGCCGTTCCCTCAGCTCGGCGAGCAGGTTGTAGCGGCCCTGCTGGAGCCAGTTGACGGCGGTGCCGACGGCGATCACGAACCTGACGTCCGGGGACTGCCGGGCGGCCTTGGGCATCACCCAGCCGGCCTGGCTGGCGCCCCAGAGCCCGATCCGGTTCGGGTCGATGCCGGGCTGGCCCTTGGCCCAGCGGATCGCGGCGAGGGTCTCGTCGACGCGGTCTTGCATGCTCTGGTCCAGCCAGTCGCCGGGGGCGTTGTTCACGCCGGGCTTGTCCCAGGAGAGCGTCGCGTACCCGGCCTTCGCCATGGCCTCCCAGAGCGGCCGGTAGAAGGTGTCGTGGGTGGCGTCCACGGGCCCGTCGCCGTGCACGAACACCACCAGTCCGTACGGCCCGTGGCCGCCGGTGGGGCGGGCCAGCACGCCCTGGAGCGGCTGCCTGCCGCCGGTGACGGTGACCCGCTCCTCCGTGAGGTCGTACTCGTTCTGGTAGACCACCCAGCCGCCCGCGCCGGCCAGCAGCACGGCCACGGACAGCAGTGAGCCCCAGAGCCACCGGCGCCTGCCGAACATCTTCATAGCATTCACTCACCAATCGATCGTTTCTAAAACGACCGTAGCAGATATGAACTCAATGAGGTGATCGTCCGGCCGGCGCCTACCCGGAGGCGGTCACCGCCCGACCGGCGCGGTCCCCGCCTCGGGAGCCACCTGCTCCGCCACCACCGGCTCCGGCAGCGTCCGAAACAGCGCCCAGCTCAGCACCGGCATCAGCACCAGCGGCAGCAACGCCGTACGCAGCGAGGTCGCGTCCGCGAGGCCGCCGATCACCGGGCTCGCCAGCCCGCCGATGCTCACCGTCAGTCCGAGGGTGATCCCGCTCGCCGTGCCGATCCGCGACGGCAGGTAGTCCTGCCCGAGCGTGACCTGTAGGGAGAACGGCACGTACAGGCCGGCCGAGGTCAGCGCCACGAACAGGTACAGCACCGGGCCCGGCACCAGCAGCACCCCGGCCACCGCGACCGCCGCCACCAGGTACGACCAACGGGCCACCGCGACCCGCCCCCACCGGTCCGCCAGCGCGCCGCCCAGCACCGAGCCCACCGCGCCGCCCGCGTACAGCACCACCAGCGCCGCCGTGCCCGCCGCCGGACCGCCGCCCAGGCGCTGGGTGGTGAACAGCGAGAGGAAGGTGCTCAGCCCGACGAACGCGACCGAGCGGCAGACCACCGCCAGCGACAGCCGTACGAAGGCCGCCCGGTCGTCGGCGCCCGGAACCGGCTCCCGCGCCTCCCCGGCCGCCCGCCGCCGCTCCAGCTCGCGCAGCACCGGCAGGCAGAGCGCGGCGCCCGCGAGCGCGGGCAGCGCCAGCAGCGGGGTCAGCCGCAGCCCGCCCGTCCCGACCACGGCGGCGACCAGTAGCGGGGCGGCGGCGAAGCCCAGGTTGCCGCCCAGCGAGAACCAGGCCATCCCCCGGTGGGTGCCCGGTCCGCGCCGCCCGTCGCCCGCCCGGCGCGCCGCCAGCCGGGCCACCCGGGCCGACTCCGGGTGGTAGGCCGCCACCCCGACCCCGGACAGCGCCACGAAGGCCAGCGTCAGCCCGTACGAGCCGCTCACCCCGCTGAGCGCGATGCCAGCGCCGCCCAGCAGCGTGCTGACCGGCAGCAGCCAGGGCAGCGGCCGGCGGTCGGTGAGCGCCCCGAACAGCGGCTGCGCCACCGAGGAGAGCAACGAGGCGGCGAGCACCACCCCGGACACGGCGGCGTAGCCGTAGTGGCGCTCGGCCGCGAAGAACGGCACCAGGGCCGCCACCGCGCCCTGGTAGACGTCCACACAGGAGTGCCCGACGGAGAGCAGGAGGATCGACCTGCGGTCGGAGGATCGTTTCGGCATGCCGCCAGCCTCGGGCCCGCACCCGCTGTCGGACTTCCGATAACCTGCCAGCTGATGCCGAGAACCCGCCACGCTCCCGTAGCGCCGCGCCACACTCCCGTCGCGTCGACCGAGGCCCGCCTGCTGCCCTCCGGCGGCGCCATCGACGCGCACCGGCACGACGACCACCAGATCGCCTACGCCGCCCGCGGCGTGGTGGGCATCACCACCGACGCCGGCTCCTGGGTCGCCCCCGGCGACCGCGCGCTGTGGATCCCGGCCGGCACCGTCCACGCCCACCAGGCCCACGGCGCACTCGAACTCCACCTGGTCGGCCTGCCCGCCGCCGACAACCCGCTCGGCCTCGACCGCCCGACCGTCCTCGCCGTCGGCCCGCTGCTGCGCGAACTGATCGTCGCCTACACCCGCGCCCCCGACCAGGACACCCCCGAACGCGCCCGGCTCCGCGCCGTCCTGCTCGACCAGCTGCGCGCCTCCCCGCAGAGCCCGCTCCACCTCCCCACCCCCGCCACGCCCCTGCTCCGGTCCCTGTGCGCGCTGCTGGAGGCCGACCCGGCCGACGGCCGTACGCTCGCCGAACTCGGCCGCGCCGTCGGCGCCAGCGACCGCACCCTCTCCCGGCTGTTCCGCGCCGACCTCGGCATGACCTTCCCCCAGTGGCGCACCCAGCTGCGACTGCACCACGCCCTGGTGCTGCTCGCCGAGGGCCTGCCCGTCACCACCGTGGCGCACCGCTGCGGCTGGGCCTCCGCCAGCGCCTTCATCGACGTGTACCGCCGCGCCTTCGGACACACCCCGGGCGGGCGCGCGCCGCGCTGAACGCCGCCGTTGTCCGTACCGCGTGGCAGGCTGGGGGCATGTGCGGCCGCTTCGTCTCCACCACCACGCCCCAGGACCTCGTCTCGCTGCTCGGGGAGCTCCGGTGGGACCCGGCCGAGACCTTCGCGCCGAGCTGGAACGTCGCCCCGACCGACCCGGTCCCGGCCGTCCTGGAACGCGTCGACCGGGACACCGGCGAACTGCTGCGCCACCTGCGTCCGCTGCGCTGGGGCCTGGTCCCGTCCTGGGCCAAGGACCCGTCCGGCGGCGCCCGCCTGATCAACGCCCGCTCGGAGACCGTCGACACCAAGCCCGCCTTCCGCAAGGCCTTCACCACCCGCCGCTGCGTGATCCCCGCCGACGGCTACTTCGAGTGGCGCGAGGTCCCCGCCGCCGCCGACCGGAAGAAGTACAAGCAGCCCTACTTCCTCAGCACCGGCGGCCTGATGCTGATGGCCGGCCTCTACGAGTTCTGGCGCGACCGCACCCGCCCCGAGGACGACCCGCTCGCCTGGCTGGCCACCGCCACCGTCATCACCACCGACGCCACCGACGCCGCCGGCCGCGTCCACGACCGGATGCCCCTCACCATCGCCCCCGACGACCTCGCCACCTGGCTCTCCCCCGCCCACACCGACCCCGCCGAACTCCACCACCTGCTGCACAGCCCCGCCGACGACACCCTGCGCGTGCGCGCCGTCCCCACCACCGTCAACAGCGTCCGCAACAACGGCCCCCACCTGCTGGACACCGCCCCGGACCCGCTGGGCCTCGCGGACTGAGGCCGACACCCTGGAGATCCGATGAACGGCACCCCCGTGAGCGTCGTCGAGGCGGCGTTCCGCTGCTACCGGTCGCAGGACCGCGAGGCGGCCCTGCCGCTGTACGCCGAGGACTTCACGTTCACCAGCCCCCAGGACGACCGCATCGACAAGGAGGCGTTCTTCCGCCGGTGCTTCCCCACCGCCGACCGGTTCACGGAGCAGCGGCTGCTGCGGGTGACGCCCGCCGACGAGGAACTCGTCTTCGCCTACTACGAGTACGAGCTGACCACGGGGGGCCGCTACCGCAACGTCGAGGCGATCACGGTCCGGGACGGGCTGATCCGGGAGGTCCAGGTCTTCTTCGGCGGCCGGCAGTCGGCTCCGGGAACGCCCGCGACGCCGTGAACCGACCGCTCCACCGGCCTACTTGATCGCCCGGGCGGTCCCCGGGCGGCCCAGGGGGAGGAGGTACTGGACGGGTTCGCCGAGGTCGTCGAGGCCGAGGAGTTCGTGGGCCAGGTCGTCCTGGAGGCCGCCGAGGGGGGTGGTGCCGAGGCCGAAGGCGGCGGAGGTCAGGAGGAGGTTCTGGGTCAGGTGGCCGGCTTCGAGGAGGCCGAGGCGCAGGGCGCGCAGGCCGTAGCGGCGGCGGAGGTGGGCGAGGTCGAGGTGGACGGCGAGGACGGCGGGGGCCTGGTCGATGCCGATGGCGTCCGGGTCGTCGGCCGGGCGGGAGAGGTAGGAGGAGAGGGCCTTGAGGTCGTCGAGGGCGGGGGCCGGGCCGATCGGGCGCAGGCTGCGGTGTTCGGGGAGGCACTGGTAGGTGCCGGCGGGCAGGCCGTCCACGGCGAGGGCGAGCAGGCGCAGCCGTACGGTGTGCAGGGCGCCCGCGCTGGGGTACGGGCGGTGGCCGGTGTCGGGGTTGGCGGCGTAGGCGGACCAGAGCAGGCCGCCGAGGGTACCGGCGGTGAGCGGGCCGGTCAGCGGGCCCCGGGTGGAGTGGCGGGTGCGCAGGGCGTCGGCGAGGGTGACGGGCGGCAGCGGGTCGGCGGGCAGCGGGAGGTCGCCGGGGCGGGGGCGCGGGGCCGGGTGGTGCGGCAGGTCGCACAGGGCGGTGTCCTCGGGGCGGCCGATCTGGAACTTGCTGCGTTCCAGGTACTGGTGGTCCGGGGCGTGGTGGTCGGCGGGGAAGAAGGTGGCGGGCTGTCCGGTCTCCAGCAGGGTGCGGGCGGCGAGGCGGCAGACCGCCCGCTCCTCGTGGGGGCCGACGCCGAGCCGGTTGAACAGCATGTGCAGCTGGGAGGCCCAGATCCAGGAGAGGCGCTCCTCGGCGTCGGCGGAGGGGGACGGTGAGGGTGCGGCGGCCCGCATCCGGGCGGCGGCCTCGGCGACCCGCGCCGCCCAGTCGGCCAGCCAGGGCGCGGCCGTACCGGCGTCCAGCGCCGTGCGCAGGGCCCGGGCGCGGTGGGCCAGTGCCGTGCGCTGCCGGGCGAACACGGTGTTGACCCGGACGTGCACGGCGGCCCCGGGCAGCGGCCGGAACTCGGTGACCCACCGCCAGGAGGCGGCATGGCGGCGCAGCCAGCGGGAGGCGGCGAGTTCGTCGAGGCCGAGGGCGTGGGCGGTGGTGTGGGCGAGGTCCAGGGCGAGCGGCAGCCGGTCCTCGGGAGCCGCGCGGAGGGCGTCCAGGGCGGCGAGGGCGGTGCGGGTGGAGTGGGTGAACACCTCCTCGGCGATCGGCAGCAGGGCCGCGCCGCCGTAGCGTTCGGTCTCGGGCTGGTACGGGACCTCGGTGACCTCGCCGTGTCCGCCCGCGAAGGGGCCGTCGGGCGGGGTGCGGCGGGCGGCGCGGCGGGTGAGTTCGGCGGCGAGGTCTGCCAGGTGCACCGGCGCCGGGCCCGGGCCGCGCAGGCGGATGCGCAGGTGGGGGCCGCCCTCGCCGTAGCGGATGAAGAACCAGTCGGTACCGGCGAGCCCGGCCATCAGCGGGGCGAGGTCCTCGCTGAGGAAGGCGTCGGCCTCGGGGGCGGTCAGCGGCAGCGCGAGGTGCAGGCTGTGCCAGCGGGCGGCCGGCGGCGCTTGGGTGGTCATCACGGTCCTTCCGGGCGGCTACGGGAACGGGTGCGGGTGGAGCGGGAGTTCGTCGTGCCGCAGGGGCGCCGGGGTGCGGCCGAGGCGGTGCGGGACCTCCAGCAGGCGGGGCAGGCCCCGGGTGCGGCGGTTGGCGTGGCCGAAGGTCATCGGCAGGGTGCCGGGGACGACGACCTTGGCGCAGTGCAGGCCCAGCCGGTCGCGGACGCCGGGTTCGTCCTGGGTGACCGCCAGGACCTCCAGGCCCTCCCCCGCCAGCCGGGCGACCGTCCGCTCCAGCAGCGCGGTGAGGTCGCCGACCGGTGCGGGGGCGCCGGGCCACCGCTCGGTCCAGGGCACCGGGGGCGGGCCGGCGAAGAGGAAGTCGAGGCGGGGCTGCGCCTCGGGCAGGGCGTTGAGGCCGACGTGGTCGTCCAGGGTGACGACCAGGTCGGGGCGGTCCAGCATCGGCCGCAGCCGCCGCAGGTCGCGCGGCCCGCCCGGGGCGGTGGCGCGGTGCGGCGCCTCCTGGGCGTTGGTGACCACCTCGGCGACGGCGGAGCGGATCGCCGCCAGGGGGTCGTGGTGGGCTCCGGCGGCGAGGAAGGTGCGCGGGGCGTCGGGGTGGTCACCGCGGTGGCGGCAGAGGGCGAGCACGGCGGGGATGCCGAGGTCGTTGGTGGCGTCGAGCAGGGTGAGCCGGTAGCCGAACAGCCGGGCGCGGTCGGCGAGTTCGGCGACCCGCGGGTCCTCGGTGGGGACGGCGACGCCGGGCAGCGGGGTGCGGGCGTACCAGGCCATCAGGAAGGCGTCGCGCTCGGCGACCTCGAACAGGCCGTAGAGCGCGGCCTCCTGGGGGCTGTTGCCGAGTCCGCAGCCGTTCGAGGACTCGTAGACCACCCGGGGGCGGTCGCGCCCGGGCACGTCCCAGTAGGCGACGTGCTCCGGGACGGCGACCGGGCGCCGGTGGGTGAGCGACCAGCCGTGCACCCAGTCGAGTACCAGCTCGGGGGTGTACGGAACGGTGGCCACGGCAGGGTGCCCCGGCCGGGCGTCGTCGGGCAGGCCGAGCCGGGCCGGGTCGAGGACGGCCCCGGGCCCGTGCTCGGCGACCAGGTCGGCGTACGAGGCCCGCAGGGCGGTCCGGCGCCCGAGCGGCCGCATGCCCGCGTACCGCTCCACCGCCTCGAACAGCGCGACCCGCTCGCTGGCGCGGAAGTCCGACGCCCGCCCGTAGCCGCCGCCGTCCAGCGCCCGGCCGTCCGTCACCCAGGCGGTGGTGAGGGCGAAGGCCGAGTCCTCGGTGCGGAATAGCCGGCGGACCGGGCCGAACCGCTCGTCGTAGAGTTCGGACCTCAACTGGCCTGTGTTCGTACGGTCGTTGGGGCCGCGCAGGACGGCCGGGTCGGGCAGCGGGCGGGGGGTGGCGGGCAGCCGGGCGGCCTCGGGGGTGTCGGCGGGCAGCGGGTGGCAGACCTCGCAGCCGCCGACCGGGCGGACCCGGTGGGTGGACCAGGTGGCCCGGCCGCCGTGCACCACGTGGACGGTGGCGGCGTGCCCGGTGCTCTCGGCCTGCTCGGTGCTCTCGGCGTCCCCGGCGTCCTCGGCGGCCAGGTCGGCGGCGAGGGCGGTCACCGCCTCGGCGAAGGCCGGGGTTCCGGTGCCGCCGAGCACCAGGGCCGGGCTCTGCCAGGGCACCCGCCCGCCGGCGGTGGCGAGCCGCTGGACCTCGGTGCAGCTCAGGCAGGCGGGCGCCCCGGGGCGGAGGACGGGCCCGACCACCGTCAGCGCGCCGTCCTCGCGCACCGGCACCAGGCGGACGGGGTGCGCCAGGGCGTGCCGACTGAGCCGCTCGGCCAGGCCGAGGGTCCACTCGGCGAGGTGGACGACGGCGGTGCCGCCGGTGGTGGCCAGGGCCTCGGCCGGGGTGAGCACCGGCAGCCCGTTCATGGGCGGCCCTCCCCGGCGACGAGGGCGGTGAAGCCGCAGCCGTCCAGGGCGTCGGCGAACGGGCGGGCCCCGGGGGCGGCGGGCTGCCAGCGGGTCGTCCGCAGACCGGTGAGCCGGACCAGGGCGGCATGCAGGTCCGGTTCCCGGTCGGCGACGTCGGCGAGCCTGTGGTCGGCCCAGCCGGGGTCCGCCCAGGCCGCCGGGGTGCGCCCGGCGGCCGCGAGCGGGGCGGCGGCGCCGGAGAGGGCGGCGTGGTGGGCGGCGGCCAGGCCACCGTCCCGGGCCAGCAGGCGGGTGAGGGCGGCCAGGGCGGCGTGGGCGACCGCGTCGGCGGGGGTGGCCTCGACCGCCCTGGCCCCCTCGGCCTGCGCCAGGTACGCCTGCCCGGAACCCAGTTGACGGATCGTCAGATCCGGTGCGCGGCCGAGCCGGCGGGCCAGGGCTCCGTACCAGTGCCCGGCCTGCGGGTGCTCCCGCCAGGCGGACTCCGGCACCGGGCGGTCACCCCGGAGCGGCCGGCCGAGGACGGCCCAGCGCAGCGCCCGGCCGAGCGCGTGGGACGGGTCGACGCCGACCACCGGCACCACTCCCCCGCCCACCGCCGCCAGGTGCAGTTCGACGGACCGGCAGGCGGCGGCCAGCCGGGCGAGGTCCGTCCGCACCGCACCGGCCGCCAGCGGGCCGGACGGGGTGCCGCAGGAGACCAGGGCCACGGGCAGCTGCGGGAGGTCTCCGGGAGACGGCGCGTCCAGCACGCCCAGCCGGGCGTCGCCGAGGGCGTCCACCCGGCGCAGCGCCTCCGCGAGGTCCCCGGGCGGCGGGACGACGGCCCCGGGGCCCGCCGCCCACGGGCGGTACTCGGCGCGCGGCGGGCGGGCCTCGGCGATCAGGACGGCGGGGCGCCCGGCGAGCAGCCGGGGGTCCTCGGCCGGCTCGCCCGGGTCCGGCAGGTCGGCGACGGCGCAGAGCAGCCGCTGGGCACCGGCGGCGGCGAGCAGCGCGAGGAGCACGGGCGGGGGCCCGGTAGCGGGTTCGGCACCGGCGGCGGGTTCGGCACCGAGGGCGGGTTCGACACCGGGGGCGGGGGCGGCGCCGGCGCCCAGCCGGGCGGCGAG